>JAYSYG010000427.1:0-13647 GCA_043716685.1 Sphingobacteriaceae bacterium
GATCTGTTGGATGCTTTTGCAGAAGACACAGAAAAATTCGGTAAACAAACAGGTGGCGATATTCTTGCAAACAAAAAAACATTTTTGCTTTTAAAAGCGCTGGAGCTTGCAAACCATCAACAACAAAAGGAAATACGCCTGCTTTTGAGCCTGAATGAACGCGAACAGAAAATAAAACGAATGATCTCCCTGTATTCAGATCTCCGCATAAAAGAAATTGCACAGGAAGCTGCCGACAAACATACACGTATGGCAATTGATTACCTTGATAAAGTAGAAGCTCCCGCTGAAAAAAAAGAAACCCTTAAGCGTTTTGCACTGGAATTACTCAACCGGCAGATTTAATGACGTATAAAGATTATAAGCATATCATCCCTGTTCAAATACGGTTCTGCGATATTGACAAGCTCGACCATGTGAATAATTCAGTGTATCACAATTACATAGAACTCGGCAGGGTTATGTATTTTAAGGAGGTGCTGAGGGAGCAGGTAAACTGGAATGAAAATGGGTTTATTCTTGCCCGCACTGAAATTGATCATCTAATACAGGTACATCTCAACGATGATATTTATTGCTGTACCAAAGCGATTACATTTGGAAACAAAAGTATTACATTCAAAAATGCCATCGTTAAAAAAGTTAACGGGCAGTTTATTGAATGTGCTGGTGTTGTTGGTATCCTTGTTGCGATGGATTACCGGAATAATACGAGTATTCCCGTTCCCCTGATCTGGAGGGAGTTGATGGAGGAGTTTGAAAGGTAATTAATTTTTGAAGGCCTGAGAACTTAGTATTGTCTCGATACGGCTATTATAAAAATCCAACTGTGCCTACGACATGACATTCCTAAGGCATTGTCCGTTCGAGTAGGTTTTGCCTGCCTCTTGCAAAAGCGTATCGAGAAATGTTTTAATCGTCTCGATACGAAAATTCAAAGAGGCAAAATTTTCTACTCGACAGGACATTCCTAAGGCATTGTCCGTTCGAGTAGGTTTTGTTGGTTTTAAATTTATTATTTGTTATCGGTAAACAGGTGATGTTCTGCCATCGGCCACTACTATTCTATTAACCCAGAATTACCGTTAAACTCTGACACCGTCTTCTGTGGCTTTTCTGCAACCCTGACTAGTTTTGTGCAAGAATACAGCTAATTTAAACTACTTCAGATCATCAAGATTGAGTACAAAGATCTTGTAGTTACTCATAAAATACATCTTGTTGTTGAGGATGATGTTTTTATCGGAAAGATTGATAGTAAAGAGTAATTCAAATAAATTGTTCGTGATCAGGGTTTTCTGCTCGTTGTAGAGGATCGTTTTATCTTTGTATTTTTTATCCAGCTTAAAAAGCTCTGTGTAGTGATATTCGTACTTAAGATCTTCCCCTTCTATCCCGTAAATTTTATTATTGTCCGCCCTGAAATAATTTACCTGGTCATTAATAAAGTTCAAAGGCACAAAATATCCTTCCTTTAAAATGTAATATTCATCCCCATTAATAAATTCAAGAAATTCCCCGTACTTATGAGTTCCGAGCGATAAGAGTGTCTTTAATTCCGTTTTACCGGGACTAGCTTCCTGTATCCCATCTTTGCTGGCAAAAATTAACGCTTTGTCCGTTTTCACAAAGTCAGCGAGGTTTTCAATGTTGCTGAGGTCGAATTGTGTTATAATACGTCCGGAAGAAGGATCAATAGTAAGAATGAAAGGCTTGCCCCAGGTAACAAAATTGTTGCTGTGCGTTGCGAGTCCAAAATTAACCAGTATTAATGAGGAATCTGTTTTTGAGATGAGCATTTTAGAAGTGGGATAATTCTTCAGATCTAACTGCCAGGCAAGCGCTCCGGCATGGGTCACTGCAATGAGTTTTTCTTTGGAGGCAAAATAAATAAGCCTGTCGTCTTTTAAGATATTAGAAGCGATCTGGGTTACTACATTATCATCGGAGGATGTTTTAATTACCGAGCTTATTTGTTGAATGGTTGTGTATTTTGCGTTGGAATAAATAAAGGAGCGGTTTGTCCTGATAGAGGTACTCAGCGGAAACGACCACAGCAGGCCTGATCTTGCGCTCACTGCGTGAAGGCCTCCTGCGGCAATCAATAAGGTAGAATCATTCAGGTACTTTGTATCCACCCAGTTCTCACCTTTTGGAATGTTGCAGCTCCAGGTTGTGTTTCCAACAGATAAATTAACGCAATGCAAAACGTTATCCTGAATCCTGTCATACATAAAGCCCCTGTTGTATTTTGGCAGGGTATAAAATATCTTGGAATCATATTTGATCTCATCATAGCCGTGTAGTTTGTTATACCTTACCGAGCGCACTTCATTAGATAATAAAAGATTGGTTCCGGAGACTTTAACATCATATAAGCTGGATTCGTTTATCCACCTTAAAGAATCGGTAACCGAACTCAGATCGCAGAAAAAACCCCTGCTTAAATAAGTGCTGCTGCTTGATTCGCCTCTCTGGCGCGCTGAAAAAAACAATTGTTTTGTAAGCGTGTCTATTTCGTAATCGTAGAGGGGATAGGTAAGATTAAATGTTTTGGCAACAAGGCTATTAATACTGATTGCGGACACACCCACCTGGGTAGTGGTTATTTTTATACTTTCCACCTGCATTTGCGGGAAAAGCTTTACTGAAAAAGCCACGCAAAGGATGACAAGCTGATAATGTAACCGCATAAGATAAATTTAAACTTTTACACCTATAACAAGTACATCGTCCACCTGTTCTTGTCCACCCTGCCATGTTAGTAACGTTTCGTCCAGCTTCTCTTTTTGCTGATTAGAAGGCAGTTCGGCTATCTGGGTTAATAGTTTACGGAAGTTCCCAACCATGAATTTTTTGCCATTTGGTCCGCCAAACTGATCTGCGTATCCATCGCTGAATATAAAGATCTGGTCGCCGGGAAGGAGTTTTAAAGTATGGTTATCAAAATTGGTTTTTTCTCCTATATACGATCCTATCGGGAATTTATTAGCCGGGTAAAGCACCAGTTCACCCTTCCTTATTATATAGAGCGGGTTAAACGCTGCTGCATACTGCAATTCCATTGTTTTATAATCAATAGCGCATAAGGTCATATCCATGCCGTCTTTCGCCTGTTTACCCGAATCATCCACACGTAAGGCATTTACAATACCCTCGCGTAACTGATCAAGTATTTCTGAAGGTCTTGTAGCAGTAGTGTTTTTAATAATGTCTTTTAAGATATTATGCCCCACAAGACTCATAAAAGCGCCGGGAACCCCATGTCCTGTGCAATCTACAGCAGCGAAATATACAAGATTGTTCTTTTGCTCGATCCAGTAAAAATCACCGCTGACAATGTCTTTTGGTTTAAACAGGATAAAGGCATCCGGTAATAACTGTTTCACTGTATTGGCAGTAGGTAGAATTGCATCCTGAATACGCTTAGCGTAATGAATACTATCGGTTACCTGCTTATAAAGTATCTCAAGCTCCTCATTTTTGTTTTCGATCTCTGATTTTTGTCGCACTACTTCTTCGGTACGTTCAATAACCTTTTGCTCTAAAACCCGTTCGTTTTCGGCCAGATCTACGCGCATTTTCAATAACGCGTGCCCCAATGAGTCATCTTTACTTAAAGGCGTATACTCCGCATCAAAATTACCGGCACCGGTTTCCTTCGCAAAATCTGTAGTATGCTGCATTGATCGAATGAGATCGTTCAGGGCATTACCCATTTCCCCTATCTCATCGCGTGTTGCACTTACCCGCTCTTTCGGCAGAATCCCCAGTCCCATAGACAATAACATCTTTTTAAGTACCTGGATAGGAATAGTAATAGAACGGGTTGTAAAGATTGCAATCAGTAAACCACCAATAACCAGGGTAATTCCCAAAAGCTGCACAAACGTTTTAAGGAAGTTGATTGAAGAGAACATTTCCCGGGTAACACTCACTGCAAATTTTTGCTTGAGGTCTATCAGGGAATTTAAATTTTTGTAAATGATCTTGATGTCTGCTTCCGATTGCTCGTAAGGAAGACGCGCCATCATGTAGATGCCAGGATCATCATAAGCTTCAGGAGAATTTAACTGGTCAATGATCTCAGACTGATATGATTTAAACAGAGCTTCAATCCGCATAAAAATAACTTTCAGCTGCTTGCTTTCTTCCGGAGTCCAGTCCTTGGAGAATTCTTTAAGTATTGTCTTTCTTTTTGGATATTCAGTACGGATAATATTTTTTAGCTCATCCCTGAACTCAATATCATTAAAGCTTTTATTATAATACCATTTGGAAACATTGGTATGAGAACGCTGCAGCAGAAGATTCAATTCCTTTAATTCGGTTACACTTGGAGCTACCTCGCCAACAACCGTTTCTGTTCTTCGTTTACTGTCGTTTAAAATAACAACGGTGAGTATGAACGCTATAACCGTTAACAAAATGAAGATGGCGAAACCCAGTCCTATTCTTCTTCCTATGGTGAATCTCATTTTCATTTCTATTTTTCTTTATCAGCAGGTTGATCAGAAAATTTGATTCCCAGTTCTTCACCTTTTTTCTTAAAGTCGTCAGACTTTGGTGTTTCATTTAACATCCGGTAAATGTAGTAAAGTGCTTCTACCGCTTTTAAATTCTTATTATCATTTGTGTAAACCCTGTGTATAAATTGTTCAGATTGTTTGGCCAGTTTTACCATGTTTTCCTGAACAATGTCAATCTGCGAGAAATCTGCCCCGTAATCTAGCGACTTACTCAGATTAACTGCCTGGTTATAATACATAAGACCCATGTTGATATTCGCTGTAGGGTTTTCAGGCTGAATTTCAAGTACCTTTAAGAGAGCGACTTTTGCAATTTCCTGAGATTTGATATCATTATTATCTTTAATGAATAATGCAGAATACTGGCTTCCTACTGCAAGATAATACTTAACATCATCGGCAGTGAAGTCCATTTTCGGATCTACTGTGCGGTAAAGTGATTTATACCTGGAGTAGGCAATGGCGCTTCTCTGTTCATTCAACGAATCCTGTAATAAAGTCCTTGAAAGGTTAAAATAATTTTTAGACAGATTCACCAGCAGTTTGTTATTCTGCAACAAATACGCTGAATCAGGCTGCAACGAATTAGCAACAAGCAGGGAATTTATAATAGTGTCTCTGTAAGCCGAATTTAATTTAAGCTTATCATTCAGTTTATACAATTCAAAATAAATGAAGCCACGTGTAGTCCAGGCTACAAAATCCTTTTTAGTCTGAGGATGCGCAATCGCACTATCTATGGATAGTGCCGCAGCTTCCATATAACCCGGAGGTTTTGACCGCAATAATTGTTGCGCCCGGCTTAGCTTATCCTCCTGCGCATATAGGCCCGCACTAACAAGCATAAGCATGCACAGAAGTAAGTTTTTAGTTATATGGCGCACGTTGCACATTTTTCCGGTTTCTGATTAATCAATATTTACAGCGGCCAAAGCCTTAAAATCTTCGTTTGTTTTTAGCCCGGCCTTTACCGCTGCATTTTTATTGTATTCAAATTTTAATTTATTGTCGATAGCGATAAAGTTTATACTGCCGCCTGACTTACAGCCTCCCGGCGTTTCTGCCACAACCAGGGTACCTTTTCCCTTGTTTTTGGAGGCAGCATCACCTAATGACTTGGCGGCTTCAGGCGTAAAGTAAATAATATGGGAAGTTACAGCCGGGTCAAAAGTAGAAGAGTTCTTGATCTCTATTTCCTGGTTGCCCACTTTTTTCTTGGTAGCCAGGTTTTTAAGTTCAGTGATCAGGTTTTCGTTTTTGCCTACAACGTAGATAACAAAATTATCCACTTTCTTTTTATCCGGCCATTCAAAATAACGCGTGTAATTATATAAGAACACGGCTTTGATTTTTGAATTTGCATCAAAAGTTGAGGGTTGTTGAAATTTGAATGAGATCAGGCAAAAGACAACAAGTAAATATTTAAACGATTTAGACAGATTAAAATGAATTTTACAAAGATAATATTTGATTTTAAATGCCAAATTATTATTGGTTATTTTATTAACTTAGCCTCTAAATCGACTTATTTTTGGTTTTTAACGACAAATACAACAATTATTCCGACAATGAACTCATTAACATTTTTTCGGAAACTGGCGATAACAGGCTTGTAGGGATACTTTATCAGCGCTATGGTCACCTGGTGCTGGGTTTGTGTATTAAATACCTTAAAAACAAAGACGAAGCAGAGGATGCTGTTATTCAAATCTTCACAAATCTGCTAAAAGACCTAAAAAAACACAAAATCGCGTATTTTAAGAGCTGGTTGTATGTTTACAGCAAGAATTTTTGTCTTATGGAACTAAGAAAGAGGCAAAGTAATCTTAAAAAGGAGCTCGAACTGAAGGAAAACGTACACTTATTTATGGATATGCCAAGTGAAGAGCATCTCAAAGAAAAGGAAAAACAGATCGTAATGATGGAAATAGCCATCGGACTTTTAAATACAGAACAAAAAATTTGCATAGAACTCTTTTACCTCAAAAACAAATCTTATGTTGAAATAATAGAAATAACCGGGTTTAGCAATAATGATGTAAAGAGTTACATTCAAAATGGAAAACGGAACTTAAAAATAAAAATGGAAGCCTTAATAAATGAGCAACCGCAAGGATAATATAAATAACAAAAAACTGAAGGAGTTTTTAGATACGGGCAAAAACTCTGCGGATGAGGCTATGGACGACTTTGAGAAAGAAGCTCAGGAAGGTTTTGCTTTACTGGAGAACGAACAGGAAATCTTTGATCTAAAGGCAAGAGTTGATAAACGCGTTTATTCGGAAGTATTTACAGAGGAAAAAAAATCGCATAAAGGTTACTGGTACGCTGCTGCAGGTTTAATGCTGGTTGTAGGATTCACCGTTTATTTTATTCAAAACAACCCCGTTGCTAAAAAAGAAACGCTTGCAGTACAGGCACAACAGCAGGATGCGAAGGATGAGATTCAAAAAAGCATGGAAGCGCAACCTGAAACCAGCGAGGATCTTAAGCCTAAAGAGACGAAGGTCTTAAACGGGAATTCAATGACTGCCGGTTTACAAGAAAAACAGGGGCCGGCTTTTAAAAGTATACCTGGAAAAGTTGACGAGACAGTGGCTCCAAAAGGTTTAGCGTATAATACCGAAATGAATAGTTCGGGAGTGGCTGCCAGTGCTGTTGCAGAACCCCACGTTGAGCCTGCCCCAGCCGTTACAACAGACTCCAAAAAGCAAATGAATCAGGCGCCAGTAGCTCTAGCAGATGAAGATTTTGAAAAAGACAGGGCGGCTACAAAAGATGATCTTGCCAAATCGCCTGCCCCCGAATCGAAAGCCGACAAAGCAATAATACTTAATGAGGAAGAAAGGGCGCAGACATCAGAGAGAAAAAAGAAGTCTGTAAGAAAAGAACAAAAAGTTGCCGTTGGAGCTGCATCCCAGTCAGAACTCTATTTTACAAGTATTACCTGTTACTATACCGGTGGAGAGGAAGCATTGGTTAAAGATCTCAGGACAATTTTTGGGACTAAAAATCTTCTGCAAAAATTTGATGCGACTTTATACATCAATGAAAAAAGAAAAGTGGAAAAGGCCGTGCTTACAAATGCTTATGAGCTGAATACTTCGGACCAGCAAAAAGTTATGGATATTTTAAAACAACTCGACAAATTTAATTTTACAGGGACTACTCCTCCATCTTCTTTAGTGGAGTATAAGGTGGTTTTCAGGCCTTAGTAAAAGGATTCAGGGTCGAACTTCGAAAATTAAGTGTACAAGACCTTGAAGGTCTTTGTTCCTGGTTTTGTTTTACTTCGTCAACTCTTTAAAAACATCCTCAATTTTTTGTTCTTCTTTGTTGAGGGTTAATACACCAAGGTTGTTTGCTACTGCGAAATTGAAGATCTCTTTTCGCACATCGTCTTTGGAAGACGAGTATAATTGCCAGGTAGTGTTTTGCAGGAATTTTACCTGGTCTATTTCACGGATGGTTTTTAATAATTCTTCTGTTACCAACTTATCAAATTCGACAGTAATTACCTGCCGGGTTGTATTTTTCTGAAGATTTTTAGTAATGTCGTTTGCAACGATCTCGCCTTTATTAATGATGATCACTTTATCACAAATGGCTTCTACCTCCTGCATGATATGCGTACTCAGCATCACCGTTTTTTGTTTTCCCAAAGCTTTTATCAGATTCCTGATCTCTTCCAACTGGTTAGGGTCAAGCCCTGTAGTAGGTTCATCCATTATTAAAACCTTCGGGTCGTGGATCATAGCCTGCGCAAGACCTACACGCTGGCGGTACCCTTTACTCAAAGCACCAATTTTTTTATTTTGTTCTACTTGCAAACCGGTTACAGCAATCATTTCCTTTACGCGCGCTGCCGGATTTTTAATCTTATGAATATTGCCAACAAATTCAAGAAATTCTTTCACGTACATATCCAGGTACAATGGGTTGTGTTCGGGCAAATAGCCAATCTGTTTTCTTACTTCAAGACTCTGGCTTCCAATATCAAAACCGCAAACCTTTGCGCTCCCTTCGCTTGGCGGGATATAACAGGTAAGGATTTTCATCATCGTACTTTTACCCGCACCATTGGGACCAAGAAATCCTACGATCTCATTGCTTCCAACTTCAAACGAAATAGTGTTCAGCGCCTTTTGGGTACCGTATAGTTTGGTGATGTTTTTTACAGTTATTGACATTTTGGAGTCGATAGTTTATAGTTGATAGTCAATAGTTGGTCGATCATATTAGCTTCTGAAAACATTCGTTACGACCCATCCTCTGCCCCAGTCTTCTATTTCCTGTTCAGACCAGATCTCAGGAAAGAAAATTCGCTTTTGAAAACGCGGCGGGAGATATTTCTGCCAGTTTGTTCCTCCTGTTGCAGCGATATCTTCGGTATTTTGCTGGAGGTACTGTACTGCTGATTTGTAATGCATCAAGGGCCAGTTAATGTTTACGTTCACATCAATTTCTTTCAGTGCGTTAATCACCTTCTGGTTTTTCTGATCTTCAGGAGATAAGGATTTATACTTCGCCCAAAGGTTTTTTGTTTTGTATTCGTTTGCAAGTGCGATAAATTCTTTGCCGTATTTTTTTTCAAACTGTAAAAGAGTCAAAGTTTTTTTACCGCTGCTTAATTCGGTTGCGCCTTTGTTCCAATAAATGTTTTTAAACATTTCTTCTATTGGAGGCTTCTGGTTTTGATATGTAGGGCGTACGTCCTTATCTACCAGGTTAAAAAAATCAGTCGCACAAATCTCTATCTTCCTGTACTGGGCGCTTTGAAAGCCACTGGCAGGAAGCAGAGCCATCCTGTAACGCAAAAACTGTTCCTTCTCCATCCCATCCACCATAATCTCAAATGATTTGGTAAGCGCCTCAAAATATCTGTTGATGCGTATTATACGTTCAGTGAAAAAAAGTGGATCCAATTTATCTTTCCAGCCTACCATTTTTCCGTTCGGTAAAATATCCGGGCCGTTATTCCCGATTTGTTCAAACTCATTTAATGCCAATTTAAAATACAGCTCGGTAATCTGGTGGTACATGATGAAGATCTTCTCATCCGGGAAATCTGTTTTAGGATTTTGAAGGGTAAGTAAAGTCTCAACCTGTATATAGTCCCAATATGTTAAATAATTTGATAACAACAATCCGTCCAGGTAACTGTTTATATCCTGACCCATCTGGCCGTACTTATCTTCTAATAACTTAATTTTATCTTCAATATTTTTATCCATTGCAAGGAAATTTAGAGATTATCGCCTGTAGATCTGTTATTAAGCGGGAACGCCAAAATTACAAAATTTTACCGTCCTACTCCTATTTTATTCATGGTCTTTTGGTAAGCCGACGCATATTTTCGGTGCTGATCGTATGTAGCAGAGAAATCGGAAAATCCGTTGAGTTGTGGCTTGGCGCAGAAAAATATGAAATTGTGCTTGCTATAATTCAGTGTTGCATCTATGGCCTGCTGACCAACGAGGCAGATGGGCCCAGGAGGCAGTCCTTTGTAGCGATAGGTGTTATAAGGTGAATTGATTTCCTTGTCCACATTGTAAACACGCTTTACTCCAAAATTCTTATTCGCGAATTTTAGTGTGGGATCTGCTTCCAGCCGCATATCTTTCTTCAGGCGATTAATATACACTCCTGCAATTTTTTCCTGCTCGCTTTCTATAGCACTTTCACTTTGAACAATAGAGGCGATTGTTATGATCTCTGCTACTTTAAAACCAAGTTTTTTTGCCTGGGTAACACGTGATGAATTCCAGAGTTTGTCATACCGTGTCTTTAGAATTTTAAATAATTCTTCTGTAGTAACAGCCCAGCTTACTTCGTATATACCTGGTACAATAAGTCCGAAACAATTATCAGGATCAAGCTTAAATAAGTCGTTTAGTTTTTGTTCGTCCGTTAAGATATCTTCCAGCTCCGAATTGCTAAGCTCCAACTTTTCATCGGTATATTCCACAAACTCTTCCAGGTCATGGATCTGGGAATTTAAGGTGAGCTTTACTTTCTCCTGCTTGTTATACTTTATCAGGTTAATGATCTGGCGCATGTTCATTCCATCGATGATCCTGTATTTACCGGGATGAATATTTTTCTCCAGCTCCATTTCCTTAGCCAACCACTCAAAAGCCTTAAGATTTTCAATAATATTCTCAGAATTAATATCGCTGATCACATCTTCAAATGTGTCGTCTCTTTCAATATAAACATACGCGTAATTTTTATCCTTCAGATTAATGCCTTTAAAAAATTTTTGATACACATAATAGCCCCCAAAGACGAGTATTGCAATCGCTACAAGGGACACAACAAAACCACTTTTTTTCTTTTTACTCATACGCTGCTCAATTGCTGCAGGGCCATTACCGCCTTTTTATTTTTCGGATTTCTTTTTATTATGGCTTCCAGGTATTTTTTTGCAGAAACATTATCTTTCATAAATATAGAATACCCTGCCAAATTTAATAAAAGGGCTTCATTATCTGGGTCTAATTTTTTGCCAATTGTATACAATCGTATCGCTTCTGCAGGAAAGCCCTGCATTAATTTTATATAACCCAGGTTTGAGTATGCGGATACAATTTTTGGATTTTCTTTCAGTATAAATTCGAATTGTTCGGTTGCCCCGGCTAAATCACTTGCGTTTGCCAGCGCCGATCCCAATTTATTACGGAAATCAAGGTCATAAGGAGCCAGTGAAACAGCCTTCCTGAACCATTTAGTGGCAGCCACAGAATTCCCAAGGTTAGAATACGATTCAGCTATACGGTAACATGTCCAGGCATCTGTATTGTCGTAAGATTGTTTTGTGAAAATAGTAGCGTAACATTTTTGTTCTCCCGCCCTTTGAAGATACGTCAAAACCTTTTTAAAATCCTGCCTGATAAAATTTAGCTGTATCGACGCGCGCAGATTAGTAAAAAACTCTTCGGTTGTACTTTCTTTTAATAGCCTTGCTGCCGAATCCAGATAAGACTTATCCTGATCAAATTTTTCATACTGGTTAATGTAGGCCATTGCTTTTGTTAACTGAGATGGATTTTTTTCATTAATGCAAAAGAGTCCGACAAATGTTTTGATCTTATCCTTTTCTTTTTTAGTGACTGGCTTACGAATATAATGATCGTGAACCGAAACGTGCGGGATATCCGTTGAACCTGAGGCAGGCATGTGGCAGCTTACACAGTTTGACCAGTTAGCAGTCTTTAGTTGGCGGTGAACAGTTTCTAATGTTGGCTGCCTGCTAGTGACTGAAGGCTGTCGACCACCAACTGCCAACTCACCATGACAATTCATACACGCTTCATTAAATACTTCTGAATTCGTTTCCTTTACGCTTACATGTGGATTGTGACACGTTATACAGGTCATTGCTCCCTGGTATGGTTTCAAACTATTTTGTTTTCCTGCCTTCTCATACGATTTAATAAAACAGGCACTTTGTTTTAAGCGATCCGCGTGTGAGGCCATAATAAAATCCTCATCTGCATTTTTATACTTTGGAAGAAAAACAGAAATAAAATCGCTGAGTTTTTGCCCTGGCTTAAAATCATAAAACGATTTACCTTCTTTTAAAACTGCATTCCCTTGTAGGTGGCAACGTTGGCAGATATCAAATTGTCGGTCGATGGGTAATTTTGCAGGATTTACGATAGAGTAATCACTATATTTAGATGTATCCACCTTTGTTCCCATTTGTCTTTCAGTAACGTGGACACTTCCTGGTCCATGGCAACGCTCGCAGTCAATGCCATTGGGAATACTCCTGAATTTATTTTCAGAGCCAAGAACAAAATCCGGGTACCCATTGTGGCAGCTCATACACTCCAAGCCGATCTTTCGTGAGAAATGTGTGTTGACACCATTTTCAAAACCAGGAGGAAGATCCCAGTGTTTTTTTTGCGTGTAATAGGTCATGGGCATCTGGTTAAAATAACCATTAACCGATTGTAAATGTGAATTTGTATGCTGCCCGGAGCCAATAATAAAATTAACCTGTTCCGTTCTTGCAAAAACAGTATCCTTTTTTTCTAAGCGGTATTCATTAAAATAAAGGCTGTCATTTTTCCAGGAAGCACTATAATGCATGTTAGAAAACGTATCGTAAATAGTTGCCTTTGAAAAATCGGCCGAAGATTTTTGTCTGGTAGCGAGGGCCAAGGATTTTCCCATGCCCGTTTTTATAAACGTTTCATAAATACCCTGGTGACAGAGTCTGCACGTATTCATGCCAACATACCTGGCAGAGTCTGAATGATTTAAATAAAGAGAGGAATCCTTTTTTGTTACTACAGAAGCAGACGTTGTAACCGGCGTATTACAAAACTGTAGTAAAGCAATAACCACAAGGACAACAGGCAAAATTATATATACTTTTTTAGGCACCGGGATTTATAAGTTGCAAAAACCAAACATCTTCAAACGTATTCAGTCCGGTTTTATTCCAGCATTTTTTCAAGCCGCTTTTTTCAAAACCCACTTTTTCGAACAAGGCTATGCTGGCTACATTTGAGGCATTGATGTGTACGAACAGTTGTTTTAAAAGTAAAGTCCTGAAACAATATTCCTTAAGGAGCTCTATACATTCAAACGCACAACCGCTTTTTCTGAAGTCTTCATTAATGTATATACCAATACCGGTACGCAGGTGTTGTGGATCGAATTCAAAAAGATCTGCAATACCTATTGTTTCATTCGTATCGCTCTTATTTACCATTAAACGGAGTTGTTTATTGGTATAAATATCAGAATGAGAAGCATTGACAAATTCCTGTAAAATAAATTTGCTGAAGGGAACCTGTGTGAAACTTACCGGCCAGAGCTCCTGATTGTTTTCCCAACGGTAAAGAAGATCTGCATCAGAAGGTTCTAAAGCGCGGAGTGAGATGCTATTTCCCTTTAAAAACATGAAATGGTTTTGGTTAAAGTTAAACTTATTTCGGGAAAATATACCTCAGTTTATTTAGAACAAGACACTAATTTCATGAATAACACGAAATAAATTAATCTTAATATAAGTGAAATTTGTGCAATTCGTGTCCAAGAAAACAAGTGATGCTTTATTCTACACTCACTGATCCTTTAAACACTGATACCGCAGGACCTTTGA
>JAYSYG010000428.1:0-4516 GCA_043716685.1 Sphingobacteriaceae bacterium
AGGATCTCTTCAGGGAACTTCCAGAATCTTTTCTTTTTTAAAAAATTCCTTTTTACTTTCTGGAAGCCGGTAAGTTATACATTCTGGTCCCATAAAGTACTTCGCTGGCTCACACCTTTTTTCCTAATTCTCAGTATCATTTCGTCTGGGCTGTTAATGACCTCGCATCCCGTTTTTACTCTTCTATTCATTTTCCAGGTAGTCGGCTTTCTCTTCCCTTTATTCGACCTTATTTTTACATTTGAAAATTCCATTTTAAAATTTATAAGTCATTTTTATCTTATGAATCTTGCTTTATTAGTAGGGTTCATAAGATTTACAAGGGGAATTAAAACAAGTGTATGGCAACCCATTAAAAGAAATGTTTAAAGTACCGGCTTGCATACTCCTGTTTTTTATCCTCACTGTTAGTGTCGTAGCTCAAACTTCATCCAAACCGGCTCCTGAATCAAAAAAACAAATAGAAATTCTTAATGCTGATAATCTGAATTTCGACCAGTCGAAAAATAATGCAAAGATCTTAAGTGGGAATGTTAAATGTGCGCATGAAGGAGCTTTACTTTATTGCGATACCGCTTATATTTATTCTGAAACAAACAAAATGGTTGCCCGTGGTCATATCCTGATCACCAAAGGCGATAGCATAAGAGTTACAGGCGACAGACTTCTGTATGATGGTAAAACACGGATTGCAACGCTTGAAAATAATGTAAAGTGTGTTGAAAAAGACATGACACTTACCACCAATCTTTTGACTTTTGATGTGGGTGCTTCTGTTGCTAATTATTACAATGGCGGAACAATTGTAAATAAGGAGAATACACTTGTAAGCAAAAACGGGCATTACTATTCAGCTACAAAAGAGGCAACATTTCATTTTGATGTTGTGCTTACCAACCCAGATTACAAAATGAACTCGGACACACTGAAATATAAAATACCAACACGCACTTCGTATTTCCTTGGCCCAAGCATTATATTAAGCAAAACCGATTACATTTATTGCGAGAACGGCTGGTATGATACCAATAAAGAAAAAGCAGCTTTCAGTAAAAACGCGCTGCTTATAACATCGCAGCAAAAGTTAAGAGGTGACAGCCTGGTATATGACCGGGCATTAAAATACGGCAGGGCTTTCCGGAATGTTTCGCTGGTAGATACTTCACAAAAATCAATTATTTATGGCGATTATGTGGAGTACAGGGAATTGAAATCGGAAGCGCTGGTAACTAAAAGGGCCATCTATGCAAGAATTCTGGAAGATGACACTGTTTTTATCGCTGCAGATACACTTTATCACCGCGATATTGATTCGGTAAATAATTTCCTGAATGCCTTTCACCATGTTAAGATCTATAAAAAAGATCTTCAGGCCATGTGCGATTCGGCTAGCATGAGTACTCATGATTCCTTACTTCAGTTATTTAATACACCTGTTTTATGGAGTACAAATTCACAAGCAACAGCTAAAATAATAAAAGTAGATATAGGTAAAAACAAGTTAAAAGGATTTCACCTGGAAGGAAAGGCATTTCTGATTCAACAGGTGGATAGTCTTAATAAGGACAAATTCCAGCAGCTCTCAGGCAAAACCATCGACGGCATTATCTCGGAAGACACTATCAGGCGGGTGATTGTAACCGGTAATGCCGAAATACTGTATTACCCAAAAAACAAAGCGAAACTTATGGGCCTGAATAAAACAACCTGCACCGAAATTTACATGTGGTTTAAAAAAGGGGAAATAGACAAAGTAACTATGAAACCCAGGACTGAAGGAAATATAGATCCTTTAAGAACTGTAGACCTGGAAAATGCTAAAATAAAGGGTTTTAACTGGCAATATAACAAACGGCCGCGCTCGCGTTTTGAGCTTCATACGCCATTAAAAGAGCATCCGAAAAATTAGAAGCCTGGTCAATCAAAATCTTTTATAAGTGCAGGTCTCTGCGTGATTTCATGGTAACAGATTGAGTTCTCTTTAAAATAATGAAATACAATACTTTTTCGTGTAGTGTCCGGGTTTTTATGCACCTCGCCCCCATGAAATAAATTGGCGTGCCAGATCAGAAGATCTCCTTTTTTCGCTTTAAAAATTTCTTTTTTTAACCCAAGCTCCTGTATTTTTTTCTCTATCATCCTTTCGTACGCAGAGTAAGATTTATTCCCGATCAGGAAAGAGTTGCCGTCGTTATCGTAATCTTTATTAAGGTAATACGGTAACTTATGACTACCAGGATAATAATGCAGGGGACCATTTTCCTCTCCTACGTCTTCAAGTGCTATCCAAACGCCCAAAAGCCCACCAAGCGGGTAGGTGGTCATATGTATAGAATCGGAATGCGTTTGCTGCTCACTTCCTTTTATAAAATTAATACTTTGAAAAAGAATGGAATTACCATCCAGCAAACCAGATAATAATTCGTGAAGCGATTTGTTATTACCAATTGAATTCAACAGCTCCGAAACATGAATGGCAAACATGATCTTTCCTCCATATCCAAATTTTACTCTTTTTTCCTTTAACAACGTTTCTATTTCTATGTTGATATTATCAACTGAAGTAGAAGGCAGGTAGTTTTTAAGAATGCAAAAGCCGTTATCATTAAAATCAAGGATGCTTTTTTTATTTTCTTCAGAAGATGTCTTATAAATTTGAGTTTCAGTCAGTTTAGATGGATCAACAAGAGGGTTACTTGCCCCCGGTAGCTTTTCAAAATCCTTACTGGAAACCGGAGAGTAATACTTTTTGGCTACCCCCATTTTTTTATACAAAGCTTCGTTATGATACAATTCTTTTTTGTGAAAAAAATTGTAAACCGCGTAAGCTAATTTTAAGCGCCTGATCATAGAAATCATTCTTTTGGGAATAGTTTAATCCTTAAGAAATAAAGCTTTTAATTCTGTGGCATCTTCTGCTTTCATCCTACCGGCAATAACCAGGGAAAGTTGTCTCCTTCTTAATGCGCCATCGTAACGTTTTTTATCTGTTTCAGTTTCGGGAGTCAGCTGTGGAACGGGCAGGGGAGAGCCATTTTGGTCAATAGCGACAAAAGTAAGGATAGCTTCGTTGCATTTGGTTTTGGCTCCTGTAGCTGTATTCTCTACAAATACATCAACAAATACTTCCATACTGCTTGTAAACGCCCTGCTTACTTTTGCATCAAGGGTCACAATGCTGTTTTGTTTAATAGGATTATCGAACGAAACGTGGTTAATAGCGGCCGTAACCACAACCCTGCCACAGTGACGTTGAGCGGCAATAGCGGCTGTAATATCCACCCATTGCATCAACTTTCCTCCAAAAAGATTTCCAACATGGTTTGTATGATTCGGGAGAACGACCTCGGTATTTATAGTTGCCGACTGCGCGGGTGTTTTAGGTTTCATAGAGTATTAATTTGCCTGTTAAGAATAAGACGGTAAATTTAAGTATTATACCTTACTTTTGCTTATGGATTTTTTATACATCAAGGCTTTACACATTATTTTCGTTGTATGCTGGTTTGCAGCGCTCTTTTACATTGTACGTCTTTTTATTTACACTGCTGAAGCCCAAAGCAAGGACGATATCGCGCGGCCAATTTTAACCGAACAATTAACATTAATGCAACGCAAACTCTGGTACATCATTGGCTGGCCTTCTATGATCGGAACATATATTTTCGGGTTCTGGATGATCTGGCAAAATCCCGCTTACCTTGCTTTTCCCTGGATGTGGCTAAAATTAATAGTTGTTGGCATCTTAACAATTTATCATTTGGGCTGTCAAAACATTCTTACTCAACAAAAACAAGCACTCTTTAAGCTTTCATCTTTAAAACTAAGACTTTTAAACGAGCTGGCGACAATTCTACTGGTAGCTATTGTTTTTTTAGTGGTAGTTAAATCCACCGCCAGTCTGGTTGTTGGAATTTTAGGCCTCTTTGGTTTTGCAGGAACGCTTATGATAGGAGTTTTGATTTATAAGAAACGCAGGAAGAAAGATGAAACAAGGATGAAAATGTAATTAGATAAAACTAATTTCCTTTTTTGATCCAGGCGTGAGGAAAATCTCCCTTTACTTCCTGGAGCTTGCTAATAGCTTCTTCCTTAGTAGAATAAGTGCCATTGCTTACAACGTACATACCCTTATTGTTTTTTCCTGCTACTGAAGCATCTATGCTTTGTGATGAAAGTTTACTCACCATGCGGTTTGCATTTTCAAGAACGGTAAAACATCCTAATACTATTTCGAAATTTCCAATTCCTGGTTTTAAGATATGTGGCTTTACAGAATTTGAGTGAGTAATATGGAGTCCATTTTCTAATGCCTTCACTGAAATCTTCTTTTCTCCAAATTCCAGTGGTGCAATTCCATTTGCATCTGTTACGTAAGTGGGTGTTTTAGGGGGATTTCCCAAAATAGTAAGCTCCGGATAACTCACCGGCGCATAAATTCCTTTGGTATTTCTACCAAATAAAGACGATCTTAATTCTCCTTTCATTGAGGAATTATTTACCAATAATCCCAATA
>JAYSYG010000429.1:0-4515 GCA_043716685.1 Sphingobacteriaceae bacterium
GGAATTAACTTTAACAGGAGCCGTTTTTACCTGATCCTTATTTCGTCGGTGTTAACGGGCTTAACGACTGCCTTTTGCGGCCCGATTGCTTTTATTGGAATAGCAGTGCCCATTTTGTCGCGCATGGTTTTTAATTCCTCAAAACAACAAACCCATTTTGCAGCCTGTATATTAATTGGCAGCAGTATTCTTTTGTTTTCAGATGCACTGTGTAATTCAGCTATCAAAAGCATGTCCTTACCGCTTAACATGATCACAACATTAATAGGCGCCCCTTTAGTTATTTATTTAATGTTCAGGAATAAACACTGGTAGATGGATAACAATAAAAAAATAGAGCTTCGCGCAGCTGGTCTTGGTTATAAAAAGGCCGGAAGGAATATTGCCATACTAAAAGATCTGGATCTGGATTTTTATGCCGGGGACTTTGTAGGCATTGTCGGACTGAATGGCGTTGGTAAATCTACATTATTAAAAAGCCTGTGCGGCCTGTTGCCTGTTTTGGAAGGCCAGATCTATATTGATGGGAAAAATATATCAGAGATCTCTCTGGCTGAGCTTTCAAAAAAGATAGCGATCGTGCTTACTGAAAAGATTGGTGGATTTAATCTTACAACCTACGATGTAGTGGCCGCTGGCCAGATCCCTTACACAAATTCCTTCCACCAGCTGAGGCCGGAAAATGTTGCTATAATCCATTCGGCCATTAAAGCCTGCGGGATCAAAGAGCATACTTTAAAACCTGTGAATGAACTCAGCGATGGCCTTTTTCAGAAAACGATCATTGCAAAAGCCCTGGCACAGCAAACACCTGTTATGTTGCTCGATGAGCCAAGTGCTTTCCTGGATTACGCATCCAAACACGATCTGTTTTTACTTTTAAAGAAGCTAGCCGGGGAGGAAAACAAATGTGTACTTGTAAGCTCTCATGACCTCGACCTTATTATTAAATATTGTAATAAATTAGTGGTGATCTCCCCTCTTTCGGTTGACGTGATCTCCGTGGAAGATGCCCGTCAAAATAAAGCCTTTATGCAAATCGGGGGCGGGTTTCTTTAATCTCTTTGAGGTCAATTCCCCGAAGCTCTGCTTCGTTTTTTTTGACACTAATCCCACTAATTTTCACTAATCAAAAATTAGAGCTTTTCGTGAAATTCGTGTCGTTAGTTTTACTGATACCCCGTCCTCTTTGCGGCCGGGTAGTTCATAGATTGATCAAACTTACCAACAATTTACAAAAGAGTATTTTGATTTAAAATTAAAGTATATTTTTGTCGCCAATATGGCTCTAAAAAATATGGCACTGAAAGTAAAAGCATCACAATTGCCTAACGCGGGCAAAGGTTTGTTTACCGATAAACCAATAAAAAAAGGCGAAAAGATTATCGAATACCTGGGGGAGGTCATTGACTGGAAAGAATACGAAAAGCGTGTACTTGAAGATAAAGACGGGTACCTGTTCTTTATTAATAAAAAAAAATGTATCGATGCGTTTTCAACTCCGCAACACAAAGCCAGGTATGCGAACGACGCAGCAGGTTTAAGCAGGATAAAGGGTTTAAAAAATAACGCAGATTACGAAGTGGTCAACAAGGAGAATTGTTTTATAGTAGCAAGACGTGATATTAATGCGGGTGAAGAGATCTTTGTAAATTACACCAAAGAGTATTGGGATTGTATTCGCTATAACATCAAGCACAAGCTTTACAAAACAAAATAGGACTTTGGTTCCTTTAACCGGAATAAATTTTAATGAGCAAATTCTTAATAGTAGGCCTTGGCAATATTGGCGAAGAATACGCTGAAACCCGCCATAACATCGGATTTAAGATTGCGGACGAACTCGCTTCATCTGGCGCGGTAAAATTTTCAACCGAACGTTACGCCGATGTCGCGGAACTCAAGCACAAGGGCAAACAACTTATTATCATTAAGCCTTCTACTTACATGAATCTCAGTGGAAAGGCTGTGAACTATTGGTTACAGTCCGAGAAAATTGAAGTAGACAATATGATGGTGCTTGTAGATGAACTGGCCCTGCCTTTCGGTAAGATCAGGATTGGTCCTAAAGGCAGTGATGGTGGACACAATGGCTTAAAAAGCATTCAGGAAGTTTTAAACACTACAAATTATCCCCGTCTTCGTTTTGGTATTGCTAATGAATTTAGTAAGGGCGGACAGGTGAATTATGTGTTGGGCAAATGGAACGAGGAGGAATTGAAAACCTTCCCGGGTCGTATCAAAATAGCGGCGGATGCCATAAAAGCCTTTTCTTTTATAGGACTTCAACGTTGTATGAATGAGTTTAATAATAAGTAGGAATGGAAAAGGTAAAATGGAGGATGTTTGTATTTAGTTACATTTTCCATTTTACCTTTAACATTTTACATTTTTGATCTTCCATTTTACATTAGATTTGTGCATTATGCTTTACGAACAAATAGTAGGTCAGCAGGAACCCAAACACCGTTTATTAAAAATGGTAAAGGAAGAGCGCGTTCCACATGCCTTATTGTTTTCGGGCAAAGAAGGATGTGGTAACCTGCCTGCTGCACTTGCATTTGCACAACATTTGTACTGTACCGATAAAAAGGAAACAGGGCCTTGTGGTATCTGCATTTCCTGTAATAAAGTTTCCAAATTAATCCATCCCGATCTTCATTTGGTTTTCCCGATAGCCAAAAGTAAAGATGTAAAAAGCAGTAACGATCTTATTAAAGAATTCAGGGAAGCGTTTTTGCAGAATCCGTATTTAACGCTTGACGGCTGGTTTAATGAAATAAGCGCGGAAAACAAACAACCACTGATCCCTGTTGAAGAAGCTAACGATATTTTAAAAAAGCTTAGCTATACAAGCTACGAAGGTTCTTACAAAATGATGCTGATCTGGCAACCCGAAAAAATGAACGCGGAATCAGCCAACAAGCTTTTAAAGATCCTGGAAGAACCGCCTGAAAAAACAATTTTTGTCCTGGTCTCAAACAATCCCGAACAATTACTGGCAACCATATTTTCACGTGTGCAACAGATTCCTTTCTATTCCTGCAGCGAAGATGCAATCACCGAAGCACTAATTAAGCACTACAAAATAAATGCAGATGTGGCCCGTCAAACAGCCATTCTGGCAAATGGAAGCTACGCAGAAGCATTAAGTCTTTTAACACAGAACGAAGAGAGCGTTTCCTTCTTAAATAATTTTCAGTCGTTTATGCGGCTCGCACTTAAATTCGATTGTGGCAAAGCCTTAACGTGGATCGATGACAATGCATCTACAGGACGTGAAAAACAAAAACAGTTTTTGCAATACAGCCTCGAGGTTTTTCGCGACAGCCTCATGTATAATTACGGGGATAAAGCCCTGGTAAGATTAAGCGGCCAGGAAAAACAATTTCTGGAAAAATTTGCACCATTCGTTAACCAAAAAAACTACGAAAAACTGATAGAAGAATTCAACAGTAATTATTATTATATCGAACGCAATGCAAATCCTAAGATCCTGTTTATGGATCTGATTTTAAAAACGAATGAGCTGATTAATCTGAAATAAGCCCGTTATTCTCTGCGGGAAAATTGTTTAATCACTGATGATGATTTTTTGAGTTACTGTTTTAGCACCCGAGTTCAACTTTACAAAATAAATTCCACGCGCTGTATTTTCAATGTGTATAGTTTTTGTAAGGACAAGATCTTCTTTTCCAAAGACAGAAGAATAAATAAGCTCTCTAACCAGGTTATAAACCGAGATTAAAATTTCCTTATCATTACTTCGCTCAAGATTGATAGTGAACTCCCCGTTATTAGGGTTTGGATAAATAATATAAGAAAGGTTATCGATAACCTGGTTCTCAATGCCTGTACTCATAGCAGGCGGGACAACATTTATATAGACGATCTGTGAGCTGCTTTCATTTGCTCTGTTAACTGCATAAGGAAAACAGTAATTAGAGCTACCGCCGCAGGAAACCGTTACAGATAAACAAATATCGTATGTTGCCGCCACTGAATACAAATGTGATGAATAAAGAGAATTGCTCTGTGTGCCATCTCCCCAATACCAGGTAGCCGAAGTAACATTGTAAGGATAAGCGGGTGTGGCTGTCCAATAATGCGGGATATTTGTCTGCTGTGCCGTAAAATTAGAATTGGCAGTGCAGGCAATACCTGTAACATTAATCGATTGAACAAGGCTGTCGTTGCAGGAACTGAGTGTGTCCTGTATCTTTAAAGTTACAATATAGGTTCCGGCATTGTTATAGGTATGTGAAGGACTGCTTGCGAGTGAATAAACGCCATCTCCGAAATTCCAGTAATAGTTTGTATATCCGGTGGTATTAGAAGAAGTATTGCTAAACTGAATCACGCCATTGGTATTTGCCGTATGTGTAAAATTTGAAACAAGGTTGCAGCTCGTAACGAAAATGTTTTTTGTCATAGAAGCACTGCATGAGGCACTGTTTGTTGCTTTAAGGGTTACAGTATATTGCCCAAAAGCACTGTAGGTGTGGGAGCTACCTG
>JAYSYG010000430.1:0-4510 GCA_043716685.1 Sphingobacteriaceae bacterium
TTCGGCAATGCGGGCTTCGATATCGCTCATGATCTCGTTACCACCATCTGTTTTGCTGAAATAGCCTTTGATAGTAGAAAGGTATTTGCTTAAACTATCGTATGCATCTTCTTCAATGTGAAAAATAATGCCGCTTATATTTATTGTAACTGTTTTATTCATTGTGATTTTTTTTAAATTTTTATTTGATTAATAACTCTGATGTGTCCGGTACTATCCGGATTGTTCTCTTTCAGAATTTTTTCCCCAGTTCAATTGTTTTATTCACGGCATCAACCAGTTCCTGCCACGAGAGTTGAAGTTCTTTTAAATATTGCTCGCCTATTTCGGTGAGTCTATAGTATTTGCGTGGCGGACCACTTGTGCTTTCTTCCCAGCGATAGCCGAGCAAGCCGGTATTTTTTAACCGGGTAAGCAACGGGTAAAGAGTTCCTTCAACAACTACTAACCTGGTATCTTTTAGCTTATCGATAATTTCGGTAGGATAAGCGTCGCCTTGCGACAAGATAGAAAGTATGCAGAGTTCAAGAACACCTTTTCGCATCTGAGCCTGGGCCCCTGCCCGCTCGTTTGCGCCCTCGTTTTTGGATGTGTTCTCTGTGTTTATCATATTTATTTTATAGTCGATAGTTTATAGTCAATAATCTATAATTTATGGTTTGGTTTATATGGTTCTGAAATTTAAAACCACACTGTGTACAACATTTTGTTTTAGTTTATTTAGCCGGAGAGTTGAAAACTGTTTTTCTATTTCCTGCTTCAATTCCTTGTCGGTGGTTTTAGCCATCACAAAATTTACCTTCCCGTTTTTATCGGTTGTAAATAACACCTCCACTTTATTAGAGCGAACCGATTTTATTTCAGCATGCGGAAGCAAAACCTGTGGGAATTTAAAATAAGTCCGTATGGTTTTTTCCGTTTCATTTGGAGTTTTTGTTGTAGAAGGAGTTGTATTTGAAACAGCTACTACGGTTGTAAAGATCAGGCCTGCTATTAAGATGATCTTTGTAAAGTTGATTGTTTTATGCATGGTTTCTTTTCTTTTGTGAAGCCTTTGTGCTTCGTGGGTTAGTTTGTTTTTTAAAAACGTAAAAGTTCAGTACCGTGTTGCAATAGCTATTATGCGATACAAACATACAACAATTAATTAGTACTATGCAACACATAGTACTAAATATTTTTTAATTTATTCATAACTTATTGATAATCAATACAAATATTTTTATATCACGGCATTTAATTTGATATCTTTGTAAGCAAATACATAAAAAATGCATAGTTGGTCTGCGGATTTTGCCGCATTAATTACATTACAAGGGCTTATTGGGTTAATAACCTTGTCCATTTTAGAGATCATTCTGGGTATAGACAATATCATTTTTATCTCTATTGCCGTAAACAAATTACCGGCTACGCAACAAAAAAAAGCCCGTACTATAGGGCTTGTTCTTGCACTAATTGTGCGTTGTGTTTTATTGATCTTTATTGGTTGGATAGCAGGTTTAAAAGATGCTCTTTTTAATGTAGGTGATTTTGGGGTAAGTGGTAAAAGCCTGATCTTAATAGGTGGCGGTATATTCCTGCTTATAAAAACCTGGCAGGAGATTATGGAAAAGATTTATACAGATGAAGACGAAACGGATTATACAACAAAAGGAAAAACAACTTTTAAGGCAGTAATTTTCCAGATCATCATCATCGATTTTGTTTTTAGTTTTGACAGTATTCTTGCGGCGGTGGGCGTAAGCGGTGTTGTATTGATCATGATATGTGCGGTAGTGATCAGTATGATCTTAATGATCCTATTCAGCGGAATCGTCTCTGAATTCATTCATAAAAATCCGGGAATTAAAATGATCGCCCTGGTTTTCTTACTCGCGATAGGTGGTATTTTACTGGCGGAAGGACTTATAGATTGTTACAATTTCAGCGTTCCGGAAAAAGAACACCTTGAACTGAACAAGAACTATGCTTACGTCGCACTTGCTTTTGCCATGCTGATTGAAGCATGTAACATGAAAGAAAGAAAGGTAAAGAGGAAGAAGGATCTGGAGCTGGGGGATTAACAAGGTTCAGATAGTTCTTAAGTATCTGATAACAAATACTTTAGACAATAAGAGTTTGCTGTTGAATAATTTTTGAAATATGAAATATTTTTTCATTTTTGCTGTATATTGAGTAGTTTTGTTACTCAAACATGATTGAAACACTAATATCCTCAAAAACGCGCATTAAACTTTTGCTGAAATTCTTCTTGAACAGCAAAAATACCGCTTATCTACGAAACCTGGAGGAGGAGTTTGGTGAATCCACAAACGCCATCCGCCTGGAATTGAATAAATTTGAAAAGGCTGGTTTCCTTGCTTCTAATAGTGAAGGCAATAAGAAGATTTTCTCTGTGAATACAAAACACCCTCTTTTTCCCGACATTAATAAGATAATTATGAAAATGACGGGTTTGGAATACGTTGTGGACTACGTTTTACAAAGAATAGGAGATTTAGAAAAAGTTTATCTTGTAGGCAAAATGTCAAAAGGACAAACGACGGAAATTATTGACCTTGTTTTGGTAGGAGATAATCTGAACAAAACCTTTTTAATTGAGCAAATAGAAAAAGCGGAAAAAAAAATTGATAAAAAAATCAGGTACGTGCATTACGGATCAAAGGAATTTGACCTAGCAAAAATAAAAGAACCGGGGATGCATCCATTGTTGATTTGGTCGCGGTAGTCGAGCAGAGAAAGGCGCGCGCAGAGACACGAAGAACGTAGAGAAAGAGGTTTTAGTAGTGAAAGGAGATTGCAAGTTTCACGCAGAGACACAGAACTCGCAAAGCATAAGAAGAGGTGCGCGCAGAGACGCGAAGAACGCAGAGAAAAATTAAATATGTTTAGCGCACTTTGTGTCCTAGCGAGAAAAAAAAGGAATGGGACTCAGGAGGCGAAGCTGTGTAATTTGCTCATTGAAAAAAGAATAATGACAGAAAATGAAGTTTCAAAATACTGGTTGACGTTTTTATTAAGGTTCATTCTCAATTAGATCCAGGTTTGCTTGAAAGTGTTTACGAAGCCGCAATTTGTCACGAACTAATAAAAAGAGGCTTAAACTTTAAAAGGCAACAAGGAATTGAGGTTTTTTACGATAAAGTAAAAATGGACATAGGTTTCAGAACTGATATTATAGTTGAGAATAAAGTTATTTTAGAATTGAAGTCTATTGAGAATGTTTTGCCTGTTAATCATAAGACACTTTTAACTTATTTAAGGTTAACAGATATCAGGCTTGGTTTATTAGTAAATTTTAATGTAAATCTTGTGAAAAATTGTATTACGCGGATTGTAAATAATCTTGAAGAATAAAAACCCGAGTACTTAAGCAAAGTGTTCCTTAAAATGAAGCTCATTCCAAAAATTAAACTCTGCGGACTTTGCGCCTTTGCGAGAAATATTTGTAGTTGCCCCTGCGCGACATAATGGAAAAAGTCTGGCACGCTTTATATGTAAGTTCCCGCGCTGAAAAAAAGATCAGTGAGACTTTGCACACAAGAAATATTGAAGCTTACGTTCCTATTATTAAAACTATGAGACAATGGAGCGACCGAAAGAAAATGGTGGAATTGCCTTTGATGAATGGTTACGTGTTTGTAAAAATTTCTCCGGCAGAAAATGATAAAGTAATGCAGACAAAAGGAGTAGTAAATTTTGTAAGAAGTGAAGGTAAGATTGCGGTGATACGCGAATTAGAAATTGATCGTCTGAAACAATTAGTAAACCTGGGTTACCAACTGGAAGCGGAAGCCATAAATAAAACCTATAAAGAAGGTGACAAAATTAAAATTACTTCCGGAGCGTTAAAAGGCATTGAAGGTTATGTGGTGGTCCCGATAGCTATCGGGAGCAAAGAAAACAGGCAAATAGAAGTTTTGCTGGAAAGTATAGGGCAGTGTATTAGAGTTAAACTTCCTAAAGAAATTTTGCTGAGTATTTAATATGATTGTTATTGTTGACTACGGCCTTGGAAATTTAGCTTCTGTTTTAAACATGTTTAAAAAAATAGGCGTTAAAGAAGTTGTTGTGTCTGGTGACAAGGAAATAATAAACAAAGCATCGAAAATTTTATTACCTGGTGTAGGCGCCTTTGATGGCGGAATGGGGAACCTGGAACAAACAGGATTAATTCCCATCCTAAATGACAAAGCTCTGAAAGAAAAAGTTCCGGTTTTAGGAATTTGTTTAGGTATGCAAATGCTTAGTAAAAAAAGCGAAGAAGGCTTAAAGCCAGGTTTAGGCTGGATTGACGCGGAAACCGTGAAATTTAATTTAGACCCTGCCTTAAAGTTAAAAGTCCCACACATGGGTTGGAACTATATTAAAGTGAATAAGGAAAACCCTTTGATTGAACTTAACTCAAAGAACCGATTTTACTTTGTACATTCTTATCATGTGAAATGCCTGGACGAAAAACAATCTCTCGCAACTTCTAATTTCGGGGAAGACTTTACCTGTATGG
>JAYSYG010000044.1:0-2466 GCA_043716685.1 Sphingobacteriaceae bacterium
CGCTTTTTGTACTCGAGCGAGATCACCGTCCTGCTGAATTTATCTGCCAGATGAAGAATACTATGTTCCGAATCTCTGCTTCCACATTCGATAATTACAGGGACTTTAGACCAATTAACTTCAGCATCCCGCGAAAAAGTCTGTAAAGGGTAAAACACTCCGGTAGGGTGAAATTTTTTTCCAAGATCTTCCAGTTTTGCACTTCCGGAAGTGTGTACCAAAATCGCGTTCGGATTTTTAATGGTGATTTGTTCAGAAACCGTTGAAATGTATTTATCCGTTACACAAATAAAATATACCTCAGCATCTTCGGCTACAGTGTCCAGTCCGGCTTTTACTGTGCATTTTAATTTTGTCTTAAACTCTGTTAATAAGGGATTTTCTTTATGGTTATAAACAAGTACCTGAAAAATTTTTAAAGCGACCAGGTGTTTTGCGATGTGCCAGGCCACGTTACCGCAACCTATTATCACGATCTTTTGTCTGGCCTGTGTTTTCATTAAAACTATTCCTTAAGTAATTTGAATTTACGAATTCTTTCTATTATTGCAAGTACGGTACCAATCGCCATAATAAGGCAGCCAAGCCAGAGAATGTTGATATATGGAAACACGTAAGCTTCCATTACAATAAAATCGCGGTTATTGCTGAGCCTCTCGCTCATGTTTATTTCAATCGTTCCATCCTCAGGATTTACTTTCCAGAAAATTAATTTTAATCCAAGCTCCTCTACAATATCTTCTTTTGGAATAACCACATTGCGTTGAATGATAAATTTAGGATAGGCAAAAAACTGTTGTGAACGCACATCCACACATCTTAAAACCGCTGTAACTTCGAGTAAAGAATCGTTTTTTTCAAATTCTGCTTTGCTAAGGTTGCTGCGCAATGAGTCAATTATAATAATAGCATTGCTTGAAAAAATAGTATCGCCGACATGACCGACATAATTCTTTGCATTACTGAATGCATTTTTTTTCGCAGCATTTGTATCTACGCTCATAATGGCATACGTAACGTGGGTATAAATATCTCTGTCAGGATAATGTTTTGTATCCGGTTCCGGCGCGTTACCCATGCGGGGATTATTCTGCACATGCGGCTCCAGCGAAAAGTCAAATTCGGGTTTGCGGTCTTTGTTTAATTTCAGGTAATCCACTTTAAAGTAAACATCAATACCCTCCCGGCGTTTTCCGGTGTATGTAACCAGGTAAGGACCCATTGGCAGGGTATCGCCCTGAGTCAGGAGAATACTTACCTTATCATCGTAGCCTTCACCAAGAGAAGACACCTTTCGCTCTGCCGTGTTTTTCGAGAGGATCACTTTTTTAGACGTGGAGATCAATGCTCCTAACATTAAAAGTGCAAAACCAATGTGGGCAATAGCCGCTCCGCTTTTAGAGACCTTTCCTTTTAATACGGTTATAAAATAATCCGCGTTGGCAATGGCGGCAAACAAAGCCGTTACCAGCAATAGTGCATAACTGATCAAATTCCATTTCTCTCCGGCGCCGGCAGTTGAAAAATTGCCCAGGAAATAAAAAGGGATGGAACATATACTTCCAAACAATAAGGCTAAAAGAAAACTGTAAGAGATGCGTTTAATGAATTTTTTTGCTTCTGTTTTTTTATATTTCAAAAACTGGGCAGATGCAATAAGAACCATTAGAACAATAGTGAAAGGAAGCATCCAGGTGTTGTACACCGGCACTTTTGGCGGCGCGTAATCTGTATTGAATAATTTATTTATTACCGGTATAGATGTAAAATAGGTAATGATTAACGCCGAAAGAATTAGTACAAGAGAACCCAGGAACATCCAGAACTCGCGGGAAAAAAGTTCTTCTTCTTCTTTTTCTTTCGGAAAATAAAAATAATAAGAAAGTCCTGTGAGAATTGCGGAGGAATAGATCCACACCATGAGAATGATTTTTTTATAGCCATAAAAAGTAGCGAATGCCAGTAATAAAAAAGAAATAACAAGGTAGGAAATACGGTATAAGTCGTTGCGGATCAATAGCGCTACACTGATAAGGATAAACGTAAGGACATACAGTACGAGTTGCCCGGTCATACCCAGGTCGGTGAACGCATGTACGGAGGCATTTCCCAGCACACCGCTGCGGGTTAAAAAAGTAGAATATAAAACAAGTAAGAAACTGCTTATGGTAAGAAAGTGTGTTGTAAAAAGGGAACCACCTTTATTTTTATTAATGATCATGGTGTGACCCGCTGCTACCAATACCAGCCAGGGTACCAGCGACGCATTCTCTACAGGATCCCACGCCCAGAAACCGCCAAAGCTCAGCGCTTCATAAGCCCAGGCGCCGCCCATTAAAATACCAACACCAAGCACAAGAATTCCGAAATACGTCCAGGGTAGAGCAATTGTTTGCCATTTGGTATATTGTTTGTTCCAGAGCGCAGCGATCGAAAAAGCAAAAGGAACAAGCGTGGAAGCGAATC
>JAYSYG010000431.1:0-4509 GCA_043716685.1 Sphingobacteriaceae bacterium
TTGAGATCATTGCCGAATGCCTTGTTGCGGAGGAGGCAATTGATCTTATTGAAGAACAAAAACCGGAAATCGTTTTCCTGGATATTGATATGCCTGGGATGAACGGTTTTGAAATGCTTGAACAGTTAAGCTGGAAAAAATTTAACCTGGTATTTACAACTGCACACCAGGAGTATGGCCTGAAAGCACTTAAGAATAATGCCATAGATTATCTTTTAAAACCGATAAGTCACAAAGACCTGGCTTTAACAGTAGAAAGGATCCGGCAGCGGCTCACAGAAAACACAGTTATTATAAAATTTAATTATAATGAATTGTTGCATACCGTTAACAAGCCTGCCAAAACGCGTATCCTCATCCATTCTACTACCGGTGTGGAATATATAGATCCTGAAGAGGTTGTTTGTATGGAGTCACGATCGAATTATACACGCATTACCTTAACTAATGCACACGAGGTTATCACACGCAAAACCCTTAAGGATTTTGAAAATCAGCTATGCGTACCGGGCTCTGATTTTATGCGGGTGCATAACTCCTTCATTATTAATCTGCACAGGGTGTCACGCTATTTAAAAACGAGCGACGAAATTATACTGAGTTGTGAACTGAGAGTTCCCTTGTCCAAATCCAAGCGGGATAATTTTTTCAAATGGCTGAATGTTTAGGGAACATATCAGGGTTTCCTGCGAAGATATGCTTTGATTTGATCTTAAAAAGCCTTAGCTTTAAGGAACAGTCTATTTCATGTATTTTCAGAAACCAAAGGTAGGAGCGCTATTAACCTTAGCCGCGTTTTCCCTCTTTGCAGCACAGTGTGTTGCGGGCGATACTGTTGCTGTGAGTAGGTACAGCCTTGTTTATACTAAAATATCTGCAACACTCAAAGTAGAATTTATTACCAGCCAGGCCCGGGTCCCTGCTATAAAAGACACAAGCAAAGCCACAGTATTCGGCAACCCTCCCAGGAAGTATTCCGACGAAGATGGTATACAAAAGCAGTTGTATAAGCTCATTACTGGAAATAATGGCCTCGAACTGGCAAACACGTATCCGGATTATATAGATGCTATTATAGATCTTGTGGAAGGGGAAAAGAAAAAAGCAAAGGCGAGACATATATATGATAAAGAAAAGTATGAATTCCCGGTTAACAGAGCAACAGGTTGCAGTATCAGTACTGAAAATGGAGCTTCCAAAGGTTCTTGTCAACTTACGTATACATGTGTTCTAATCGTTAAAAAAGAAACCAGGTTGATGGTTCCTGAATTTATTCTTACGGATGGTGTTAATATTTATTACACCCAGCCAATGGTAATTGAATTTAAAAATACGGGGTCGTAATTTGTAGCGAATGATCCACAAAATAAAAATAAATTCTTTTGTTTTTTGTCCATGGGTGAAAATTTTACCCCGGAGCTACTTTTTTCTTCTCCTTCTTTTTGCCGGTATTTTAATTTCACCGGTAAGTATGAAAGGAAGAGATACTACAGCACTATCCAGATATGAGATCAGTAGCAATAAAAAATTAATCACCTTAAAGGTAGAGTACACTTTTGCAAGTGTTGGTAGAATTACAACAAAAAAAGATTCAAGTTATAGCGAACGGACGACTTCTCTTTTTGAAAAATATTTTGGCAGTAGCACACCGCTTCCTGACAATACCCTAAATGACAAAAAGATCGCGCAGATTCTTTATAATAGTGTGGCTGCCCACCCCGACCTTGAAATTGTACCGATGTATCCCGAATATATCAAAGAGATGATCAAACTGGTGAAAGGTAAAAAGAAAAAAGAGCAGGCGGGTTATTTGTACAGTAGCCAGAATACTGAAATAATTGTAAAGAGAGAACAGAAAAGAAACTATGATGTGAATAATGGCGTTTTTCATAGTGAACGTACATTTGTGTTTTATATCACACTCAAAGTAAATAAGAAAACAAAATTTCTTATTCCCGCTTTTAATATGAACGACGAGAATACGGAGTATTATGCGAAAGAAATGCTTGTAGAGCTTTGAGAACCAATAATTTTATTATTCAGAACCGTTTTCTTATTTTCCTGCGAGTTTACCTACCAACTTTAACGCTGCTTCTACTTTTTCATTTAAAATGAGACCTGTGCTGAGCCTTAAACAATTGTTGTACTGATTTCGTAAGGTGTACATACGACCGGGAGTAAAACTTATTTTATGTGTGATCACCTTATTATATAACTCAACCGTGTCGGCTTTTTTATTCAATTCTACCCAAAGGTGAAATCCTCCCTGAGGGCGGCTTACGCGGGTATCTTCGGGAAAGTACTCTCCTATAAACCGGTGAAACTGTAACGTATTGCGATGAAGGGTCTGTCTTAATTTCCGTAAGTGATTTTCGTAACGGTTGTTCTCAAGAAAATTAGCAATGGTTTCGTGCGCGATCGGATTGCAGGATATAGAATGGTAATGTTTTGTGCGTTTTATCTTTTCAAGGAATTTTCCCGGAGCCACCCAGCCTACGCGGTATCCTGCCGCCAGTGTTTTTGAAAAAGAACCACACCATAAAATGTTACCACTTTCGTCGTAGGATTTACAAGTGCGGGGACGGTGATCACCAAAATACAGATCACCGTAGAGGTCGTCTTCTATAACCGGGACGTTGTATTTTTCAGATAAACGTGCTACCGCTTTTTTGTGATCATCAGGCATACTGCAGCCTAAAGGGTTATTAAAATTTGTGACCAGAACACAAAGACGAATTTTATTTTTTTTCATGGCCTTTTCAAGAGCCTCCATCTCCACACCAGTTACAGCATTCGTAGGCAATTCCATTACCTTAAGACCACTATTTTTTGCCAATTGCAGAATCCCAAAATAAGTAGGGCTTTCTACGGCAATAGTATCTCCTTTTTTTGCCAGGGAAAGCATGCAGAAAGAAATTGCATCCATGCAACCGGACGTTGTTACGATCTCATCCTCCTGTAAACTACCTCCCCATAATAAAGACCTGCGGGCAATTTGTTGCTTTAGTTTCGCATTACCGTAACGTTCATAATTGATCCCGCTGTCGGGCAGAGAGCGGATAGCCTGCATCATACCTTTGTTTAATTTTGCTACTGGCAACAAGCTCAGGGCAGGTACACCCGATGATAAAAAGAGTGTGGCTCTTGCAGCATTATTTGTTACTGTATTAATGATCTCTTCCGGATCTTCTGATGCACTCGTTAATTTGGGTTGAGTAGTATTAGGCACATCGCGAAAGTATTTGTGTGCATAGGAAACAAAATATCCTGAGCGCGGACGCGATTCTATGAGACCCCTGCTTTCAAGTTCAAGATAAGCTTGTGTTACAGAACTCAGGCTCACACCCCTTTCCAGGCAAATGGTGCGGAGGGAAGGTAATTTATCACCTACTTTTAAAAGATCGTGTTTGATCTGCTGTTCGAAATTATTTGCTATCTGCATGTAGAGCAGTTCATTTGTTTGAAGACGCATGGTTAATCTGTATTGGTCAAATTTACTAAAACTGTATCTGTATTGAAACACTAAAATACAGCACATTTGTTAAAAGCAAAACACATCAATGAACTGGATAGAAAGAAGTACACATTTACACGGCACTAGCGTAGACCTTGTTCCCATGACCTTGCAGCATTTCGATGCACTGACGGAACTTGCAAAGGATAAAAGGATCTGGGAGTTTATTCCTGTTGATATGTCTACTGAGGAGAAATGCAGCGTAGCTTTTTTAAAAGGCCTTGAGGACAAAGAACAGGGAATACAATTTCCTTTTGTGATCATTCATAAAAAAGACACTAAAATAATAGGCAGCACACGTTTAATGGATATACAACGTGCGCACAGAAAGCTTGAGATCGGTTGGACCTGGTTAAGTCGTGAATATTGGGCCAGCGAGGTTAATCCAGAATGTAAATTATTACTGCTAAGCTTTTGTTTCGAAACCCTGAAGGCGGTACGCGTGCAGTTAAAGACCGACGAGAAAAATGTGCGCTCACAAAAAGCCATTGCAAAAATTGGGGCGTTATATGAAGGGACACTGAGACAGGATATGGTAAGAGACAATGGCAGCTTGAGAAATTCTGCGTACTTCAGCATACTGGATAAAGAGTGGCCCGAAAAGAAAATAAAACTACAGCACATCCTGCACACAAAATTTCAGAAAAACGTATAAACCAAAATAGCACAGTTATGTATATTCCTGCACATTTTAAAAATGAAGATCCTGAAGATGTAAGAGCCTTTATTCATGCTAACGGCTTTGGCATACTTGTAACCCAGTCTGAGAACAAAATCACAGCAACACATATTCCCTTTCTTTTGCACAAAAATTCAGAGGGTGCTGAAGTATTGTCAGCGCACATTTCGAAAGCGAATCCACAGTTTAAGAACATAAACGCAAAAGCAGAAGTATTAGTTATTTTCCAGGGACCAAATGCCTATGTATCTTCTTCCTGGTACGACCATGAAAATGTGCCTACCTGGAATTACATTGCCGTTCATGTCTATGGCCG
>JAYSYG010000432.1:0-4500 GCA_043716685.1 Sphingobacteriaceae bacterium
TTACGCATTTGAGCGCTAACACGCAAAAATGGAGCAAGACCGCTGTTAGGGGTATGGTGGTGGCACACAGGACACGTCAAGGTACGTGTCCGCATATTAAAGGCCGTGAAGCTCTTTTGCTTTTTTCCAGTTCTTACCTAAGATCGGCTTACTAACGGTTGTTTGTCCGTTGGATTGCTCACCTGAAAAGTGGCAAAATTTTTCCGAAGAGTCAGGGTCAGCTCCTGATTTATTCCAGGATTTATAAGCGTCGTAACTCAGTGGTTTTTCAACGTTGAATGGAATTTCAGAACCTGTCCGAATGCAATAACCATTTTTCTTGTCGGCAGGTTTTGAAGCTTTTGTCTCCGTTATTTTCTTTTCGGTTTTCGGAGGAGTGTCTGCAGTAACTTTTTTTACGGTGACTCTTATTTCTTCGCTAATTGTCAGAAGTCGCTGAACCTCTTGTAATGCGTCATTGTATAAGTCGGGGTCTTGTGCCTTAGTTATATGAATTCCCATTTCATTGTTGTTCATTTGGGAAAACTCATAAAGGTTCATTGATGTAATGATAGCTTCGTTTTCATTTATATAGCATTTCGCATGAAGATTTTTGCAGATGCTTGTCCGAATACCGATTTGGGTTTCCAGCCAATTGTTTTCGTCCATTTGTAATTTGTTTTCGCGGTAAACAATACGAATGTCACGTTTCTGAATATTTAAATTGCTAAGATGCTCCTTAATTCTGTCGGTAAACTGAAGATAAGGGCTGATAAGAATTAGTCTGTCCTTAGTGCCTTTAATGAGTTCTTCCAAATGGTATGAAACTCCTGTTGTGTTTAAAAACTTTGCCATAATAAATGTCTAAATTCTTTGTCTAAGATAACGCTTTTTGTCAACGAAAAGTCTGTCCCACCACTTACCCCTAACTCCCTTATAGAGGTGATTTTCTCATCCTTATCTCGCTATTTTTGCAAGATAAGGATCATTTTTTGATCCATTGGTGTATCAAATATATACATATTCTAAAGTGTATCAAAAGGAGAAATTACTTTTTGAATGCTCTTATTACTCACATGGGTATAAATCTCTGTTGTGGTACTTCTGCTGTGACCTAATATCTCTTGTATATAACGCAAATCCGTTCCGCTTTCTAATAAATGTGTGGCGTAGCTGTGCCTGAGCCAATGTAAGGTAACGGGTTTATCTATATTACTTTTCTTTAACGCTTGCTTTAATACGTTTGCCAAACTGCGTTCGTCATACGGACCGTTTTTATCCTGACCTTCAAATAACCATTCCTTTGGTTTATAACCAATACAATATTCATCTATCATCTTGTTAACTTTTTCTGATAATGGTGCTATGCGGTCTTTCCGACCTTTCGACTGACGTATTATAATCAATCCTCTTCTGGAATCTATGTCGGGAAGCTTTAAGTGCAATAACTCGCTTCTTCTCAACCCGCAACTATATATCAGGCTCAACATCAGTTTATGCTTAAGATTATTCTGAACGTTTAAAATAAGTTTTACCTCCTCTTTGCTTAGTACGTTTGGCAATAGTTTTGCTCTTTTCGGACGATGAATGAGTTCCACTTCCATACTTCGCATCTGTATCGTTCTGAAAAATAATTTAACGGCGTTTACAACCTGATTTTGATAAGAGGCAGATAATTTTTTCGCCAAAATATAGTTGTTATTAAATTCAATAAGATCCTCATTACTTATTTGTTCAAGACTTTTAGCGCTAAAATACTTCAGAAAAACATATAACGCATCCTTATAGGTGCTAATAGTACTATCACTATAGCGGCGAGATTTCATCCAACTTACAAATGCTTTAACTCTGGTTTCCTGTTCTTCACTTAAACTATTTAACGCCTTCTCAGTTAACACGCCAACCTCAAGCTTCTTGTCAACTTTCGAAGTCGCATTCAAAAATGCGAGGGGATGCGTTTTTTTTAAAGCGTTGTAATCCAAATAAGCAAGAGGTTTTAGTAATGTAAATAGCTCCGTTAATAAAGATTCCTTAAAAGGAACATACCAGCATCGCATTGTTTGACTCCATCTTAAATTTGGTATTTTTTTTAAGCAGCGCAGGATTTCATCATTCTTCTCAAACAAAATTTTCACCACACTCATCTCTCTGTGCAAACTTTTTTCCAGGATAACTTTGGGTTTTATCATCTTATAAAAATAAGTTCATTTGCAGAAAAGTAGTGCTATGTTTTATAGAATTCAAAAAAATAAATCAGTCCCGGAAAAAACAAAACCCCGCATGATAAATCATACAGGGTTTCATTTAACAAATCTCTAAACATAGCCTTACTCGGCAGGAGCATTCTCAGCGCTCAATATGTCTTTTATTTTATTTTCGATCTCATCGGCAAGATCGGGGTTTTCAGCAAAAAGGCCTTTCACCGAGTCACGTCCTTGTCCCAATTTGGTATCCTCGTAACTAAACCAGGATCCGGCTTTTTTAATAATGCCCTTTTCTACGCCAATATCAATGATCTCCCCTACTTTGCTGATTCCTTCTCCGAAAATGATATCGAACTCAGCCTGGCGGAAAGGTGGTGCCAGTTTATTTTTCACAACTTTTACGCGGGCACGGTTACCTGCTACTACATCGCCTTCTTTCAACTGACTTACCCTGCGGATATCCAAACGCACCGAGGCGTAGAATTTTAAAGCGTTACCACCCGTTGTAGTTTCCGGATTCCCGAACATGATACCTATTTTTTCACGCAACTGGTTAATAAAAATACAGCAACAGCCGGTTTTATTAATAGTGCCTGTTAATTTACGCAAAGCCTGACTCATTAACCGAGCTTGCAAACCCATGCGGCTGTCACCCATTTCACCTTCTATTTCGGCTTTTGGTGTAAGAGCTGCTACGGAGTCGATAACAACCAGATCGACAGCGCCGCTGCGAATCAGGTTATCAGCAATCTCCAGGGCTTGTTCTCCATTATCAGGTTGCGAGATCAAAAGGCTTCCGGTATCCACGCCTAATTTCTCGGCATAAAAACGGTCAAAAGCGTGTTCCGCATCAATGAAGGCAGCAATACCGCCTGTTTTTTGAACACTGGCAATCGCATGAATGGCTAACGTTGTTTTACCAGAAGATTCGGGTCCGTAAATTTCAACCACGCGTCCTTTAGGTAAACCGCCAATGCCCAGGGCAATGTCAAGACCTAATGAGCCCGTAGAGATCACCTCAATTGCTTCGATCTTAGTATCACCCAACTTCATTACAGTACCTTTACCGTAAGTTTTTTCCAATTTGTCCAATGTTAATTGAAGGGCTTTCAGTTTTTCTGAATTCACAGTTTTTTTGGATGCCGAACCGGTTGCTGAGTTTGTCGAAGCATCCGTTGCTTCCATTACCTCTTCTGCGTTTTTCTTTGCCATGATATTTCTTTATTTATTGATTACTTTTTTAAATCAGAAGCCAGTCTTGAATCTCATTTCTTGCGTCTTAAATCTCAATTCTTCTCCTTTTAAAGTTAGCAGTCCTTCTCTTCCATTCTCCTTTTTCTTCTTCACTCTTTATGAACTAACTTCCTTCACAAAAGTATGTGGAAAGATAGCAGCACCTTGCTACGAAATATAGTATTCTGAAAAAATGTGGCAGAAGGCGCTCTGTTGCTGCTATTCAGAATCGAACTATACGCATTGCACAAAAAACAATTGATGTTCTCCTTTAAGCTTTATTCTTTTATTATTCTTCCAAAAGTGCCTTAGCAACATTAACGATCAAAAAAACCGTTCCGTTACAAACTTGCCATTCTATCGCGTACGTTTTAATACGGCAATAAAACGGTTTAAGGGTTTAATTGGCCCTATTAAGTACCTTAAGTAAAGATCCCACTCTACTAATTCGATTTAGCTGTAGGTTTGAGTTGTTAAAAAATGTAAATTTATAGAAATGAACGTAACAAGCAGGTAGGTTACTACGTCTTATAAGTGTCATACTCAAAACTTAAAAACCAAAAACCTAACATGAAAAAAATTTTATTTCTTGGCCTAACAGCAGGTCTTTTATTAGTTACTACGCACTACAAAGCCCAGGTAAGCAATTACTCCTTTACACAAACACTCAGCACCTATGGTAATCCCAACACGGGTTCATTAGTTGGAGCGCAATTCCAGTATGATGATGTAACAGCTGTTTCTTTGCCTTTTGCTTTTGTTTATAATGGAACAACCTACAACAATGTAAATGTATGCAGCAATGGGTATCTTAGTTTTAACTCTATTTCCGGATCTGACTACAGCCCCATTTCTACAAGCACTACGCAAAATGTTGTGTCTGCTTTCGGAAATGGCTTGCAAATGGGTGTTCTCATCTCTGCCGATCTTACAACAGGAAGCAATACTCTGACGAACTGTTCTTCTGTTATTGGATACAGCGTTGGAGATATATTGTTGGATTATAATTCAGATTTTGCTTCAAACCCTGTTATTACAGCTATTTCAGGAAACAAGATAGTAGTTAATACGAATGCTTTAAACA
>JAYSYG010000433.1:0-4499 GCA_043716685.1 Sphingobacteriaceae bacterium
TTATCATGGGCATGTTGACTCTTTGCTGGTAAAGGCAGGCAGCGGCCTGGTTACTTTTGGAAATTCCAGCAGTGCGGGCGTGCCTGAGAGTTTTGTGAACGAGACCATCACCGTGCCTTTAAATAATAAAAAAGCTGTTGAAGAAGCATTTATAAAATTTAAGGATGAGATTGCCTGTATTATAATTGAACCAGTTCCGGCCAATAATGGATTGTTATTGCAAGGGAAAGAATTTCTAACCTTCCTGAGAGAGATCTGCACTTCAAGCAAAACACTTTTAATTTTTGATGAGGTGATCAGCGGATTTCGCATGAGCTTTTGCGGAGCAGCAGGTTTATATAACATAAAGCCAGATATTATTACATATGGTAAGATCATTGGCGGCGGTTTTCCTGTTGGCGCTTACGGCGCAAGCAAAGAAATTATGAGTAATATTTCTCCTGAAGGAAATGTTTACCAGGCCGGGACGCTAAGTGGTAACCCGGTGGCGATGAGCGCTGGTATTGCGCAGCTATCCCAATGTCTGGAAAATAACTTTTATAAAGATCTTGAAGAAAAAACAAATTACCTGGTAAATGGAATCAACAAAATAAATCCATTTAAATTATTTAAGTTGTTTAACCTGGGTTCTATTTTCTGGATTGCATTTACAGAGAAAGAAAAAATTTCCAGTGCTGAAGATATTGATGCTAATAGTATGAGTTACTTTAAAACACTCTATCATGCTTTGTTGGAAAATGGTATTTATCTTGGCCCGAGTGGTTATGAAGTGGGATTTGTAAGCCGCGCCCATACCTACAAAGATCTCGACAAAACCATTGAAGCATTTAAAAAAAGTTTAAATAAATTAGTTTAATTTTAGAAAGAATAATGAAGACAGTTGATTCTATTGATTTTTCGAATAAATGTGCAGTGATCCGCGTTGATTTTAATGTACCCCTCAACGATGCATTTGAAGTAACCGATTCCACACGCATCAGGGCCGCAATTCCAACATTAAAAAAAATACTGAACGATGGGGGAAGTATAGTTTTGATGAGCCACCTGGGCAGGCCAAAAGATGGACCAAGCAATAAGTATTCATTAAAGCATATAGTAAACGAAGTGAGCAAACAACTGGGAGTTCCGGTTCAGTTTGCAGAAGATTGTATTAGTGAAAAAGCTTTTTTACAATCGGAAGCATTAAAACCGGGAGAAGTCCTTTTGTTAGAGAACTTGCGTTTTTACAAAGAGGAAGAAAACGGCGACGCAGCATTTGCTAAAAGCTTAAGCCGTCATGGAAATATTTATGTGAATGATGCTTTTGGAACAGCGCACCGCGCGCATGCTTCCACGGTGGTAATTGCAGGTTTTTTTGATAGTTCATCCAAATGTTTTGGGTATGTAATGGCCGGAGAAGTTGCAAGCATCGATAAAGTTTTAAATAAGACCCAAAAACCGTTCACGGCTATTATAGGTGGCGCCAAGGTAAGCGATAAGATTTTGATCATTGAAGAATTGATGGATAAGGCGGATAATATTTTAATTGGAGGAGGCATGGCCTTTACATTTATAAAAGCGCTTGGAGGTAAGATAGGTAAATCGTTATGCGAGGATGATCGTTTGGAAATAGCCAAGGCATTAATTGCAAAAGCAAAAGTAAAAGGCGTGAATTTATGTATTCCGGTTGATGCTATTATTGCGGATAATTTTTCTAATGATGCCAATACCCAGGAAATTCAGATCGACCAGATTCCTGAGGGCTGGATGGGCCTTGACACCGGTAAAAAAACAATGGAATATTTCGGTGAGATCATTAAACATTCCAAAACCATTTTATGGAACGGTCCTATGGGTGTTTTTGAAATGAGTAAATTCGAAGCCGGAACCAAACAGGCGGCATTTGATATTGTAGAAGCTACCAAAGCTGGCGCTTATTCACTCATAGGTGGTGGTGACAGTGTTGCAGCAATAAATAAATATAATCTGGCAGATAAGGTAAGTTATGTAAGTACCGGTGGTGGCGCATTACTTGAATACATAGAACAGGGAACTTTGCCGGGTGTTAAAGCGATTGAAGGGTAATGAAACAAATTAGTATCATAGGGGTCCTGATTATTTTTTCTTTTTCGGCTTGTGTAAAAGACAGGATGTGTGCGTGCAGGAATGAAACCAATACCTATGATGCTGGAGAAACAAAATCGACGAAGGCCAAAGCAAAAAAATACTGTAAAAGTCTTTCAAGTGATAATACCAAATGCTATTTAAAGTAGCATTTGATTTAAAAAAGCCAGAGATTATCAGATTTCGCATAGAATATAAAGTATGAGCATAAATATCAGGATAGGTTTTGGTTACGATGTACATCCTTTGGGAGAAGGAAGGGAGTTATGGCTAGGGGGAATTAAGCTGGAGTTTGACAAGGGCTGTGTCGGTCATAGTGATGCGGATGTTCTGTTGCATGCTATCTGCGATGCGCTTTTGGGTGCAGCAAATTTAAGAGATATCGGATTTCATTTTCCAAATACCGATCCTAAATACAAAGGAGCAGACAGTAAATTATTATTGAAAGAAGTTGTCGCCTTGCTAAAAGAAAATAAGTATGCTGTTGGAAATATAGATGCAACCTTGAGCCTGGAAGATCCAAAAATTAACCCGCACATAAAAGAAATGCAAAAAGTTTTGGCGCCACTATTAGAGGTAACAGAAAACGAAATTTCGATAAAAGCGACAACAAATGAACGCCTGGGATATGTTGGAAGAGGTGAAGGTGTGAATGCGTACGCTGTTGCGCTGATCTATAAAAAATAAACTTTACGAAAGTATTCGATCAATTTATTTTCAAAATTAGTTTTAGTACTTATTTTTGAAGAATGAGGTGGATATTCTTTTTAATGACGTTCTGGTTTCAGACAGGTGTTTTTTCACAAGCATATAATTATTATTTCGGAAACCTTCATTCACATACAGCTTTCAGTGATGGAAACAAAGACTCCGTTAGCTCGGGAGTTGGGCGGCCCGATGGAAGTTATGCCTACGCCAAGCTGAGCAGTAATTTTGATTTTCTCGGGATCTCCGAACACAACCATTATTCAAACAATCACAATCCCGGCTTTAAACAACCTCTTTACCAGATTGGATTAACTATGGCGAATACTGCTAACCAGGATGGCGTTTTTTTAGCCCTGTTCGGAATGGAATATGGCGTTTCCTCTCAATACAATGGTCACATTGTTATTTATGGATTTAACCAGCTGTTGGGTTGGGAGACTTCAATACCGGGAGTTAACGGGAATAACTACGATATTTTTAATGCTAAGACCGATTATAATGGCGTTTTTAAAAAAGTAAAAAATAATCCCGGCGCATTTGCCTACCTGGCCCATCCTGATTTTAGTGATTACACAACAGATGGAACCTATGCCACAGCATTGTCAAATATGCCTTATAATGCGGCTTACGACAGTGCGATTGTAGGAATGCCTCTACGGAGCGGACTTGCAACCAGCGCAATGACCAATTATAATGATTATTCGATCGGGAATTATTTTAATTATTATAAGAGGCTACTCTACCTTGGCTATCATTTAGGAATCGGCTATGATCACGACAATCATTACACCAATTTTGGAAGAAGCAATGGTGGAAGACTTGTCATTCTTGCACCTTCGCTCAGCCGCGCAAATCTGTTTACAGCCATGCAGCAAATGCATTTTTATGGAAGCGATGATCCGAATGCAAAAATTGATTTTAACATGAATGGAAATATTATGGGTTCAATTGTTACCGGTAGCATGTATCCAACCTTTAATGTTATTCATAATGACCCTGATGGTGAACAGGCTGACACTATCAAGATCTGGAAAGGACATAAAAACAGCGGTGGCTTGTGGGCAGGTATTGTTCATCTTTCTAATGGAAATAACACAACCACATTTACGGATGTAAACATTCTACCCACTATTGAATATTATTATTTTGCCGAGATCAAGCAGGCGGACGGGCAATGGATCATGACGTCCCCGATCTGGTATACAGCTACCACAGCTCTTTCGGTTAAGAAAAATATAGATGAAATAAAATTTAATTATTTCCCGAATCCTGTTTCAAAAAAGCTAAATATAAGTATGGCTTTGTGTGATGAATATACTATTTCTATAGTGGATCTTACGGGAAGAATTATTTTGAATGAAACTATTTTTGAGAAGAGTGTGGAAATGGATTTTTCAGTGTTGCAAAGTGGAATTTATTCTTTGGTGATCAAAAATAAGAGCCTCACTGTTGCAAAAAAACTGATTGTGGAATAGGCAAGGTGGCGGCCTTGAAAATTCTAGTTCGTGAAATTGTCACATCGTGCGAAGTCGAGATGGGCAATTTTAAAGGCTTTCAGTTCTCGACTCCGCTCGAACTGGCATTGATTTTTGAGACAAGCTTATAGTTAAACGTAAATTTTTCCAAAGTTTACAGTGGTTTCGATACGCTCAACCACCAATATTTCGGCTGTTTGTGCGGACGGTGGC
>JAYSYG010000434.1:0-4499 GCA_043716685.1 Sphingobacteriaceae bacterium
TCGAAATACCCGGAGCAGATCTACCCGGAGATGTTTACCTTTTTAAACAGTCACCCCGGACTATCGGTAAATGCAGGCAATAAAGCCAAGCTGGCCGCACTCGAAAAGTACTTTGCCCCCTTTTATTTCACCTTTAGCTCCGACAAGCATTACAGCTTTAACACCGAACTTAAACAAAATCCCTGCCCGCTAATTTTTTGCTACAAGGACGATAAGAAAAACACTCTCTCTTTCAGTGTTTATAATACCTCCAAAAAAAACTTTGAATTCACTGTTACCGAAAGCCCTAACCCTGGCTACCTCAGCACCTTGGTTAAAAAGCCGGTTATGCTTAAGGCCGGCAGTAATGCAGTGGTTAAAATCAATGTAGATGTTCAAAAACTAAAGAAGGATTCCAGTTTTAAGGTGATCAACCTGGTTTTGTATGACCCTTCGCAGCCGAAGATAAAACTAATAGTACCCGTTGTGCTCCTGCCTTCAAAAGACTTACTGAATCTGCCTGCGCATGCGTACGATGTTACGTTTTCTTATGGCACTTATTTTAAGCACATCAGCCTCCAAAAAGAGAAGGCCAGCTGGCCGGAGCCTTGCCCTAGTGGTGATTGCTCGGGTAAAAAACATTTTCCCTTACGTAATAGCGAGCATTTAACCAGCGGCTATAATTTCGGCGACCTGTGCACAATTCAATACAATATAACCACCGCTTCAAATCCTATTTACAATTTAAAAAACAATCTCTTCAAATTCTGTTATAATGAAACCGGCAACATAGCGGGTGAAGAAAGAAATTGCCCCGGCGCGCAGCCTGGCTCGGAAATTCATTGCCCTGCAGATGCACCCAATAACGGTAAGGAAATTTATGGTAACCGCAAAATAGAATTTAAGTTGTTTCTCCCACCGGGAAAAATACATGAAATGAAAATAAGGATCGGCTATTCTGACCTTTCTAACCAGCCTTTCCTTAATTCGGAGCTAAGTTGGCTACAGGAAAAAAAACTGCTGGTAGTAATACTGGATCATAATGAGAAAGAAGTCTTTAAAGAATTTGTGAGTAAAAACCAAATTAACCTTAACACAAAAGCGCTACCGGCGGGAACTTATACGGTTGCCATTTTCCCTTCAACCGAGGATGGGAAACACGTTCCGTCTTTTAATATTCAACATCTGAATCATGGAGATAAAAGCCGTTTTGATTTTACACTCAACGGTTCTTTTGTATTCCTGTCTTCTCCCGTTCCAGGAAAATAAATTACTTTTTAAAATGATGCACTTTCTTTAAAAAACATTGTAAAGATTTACTTTCCATCTTTTAACATGTTGAAAAACAAGATTTTAAGGGCAAGGGTTCTTGATTAATGTCAAGCTTTTAAAAAAAATAAGGTCCTATATTTAGAGGGTTATATATTCGCTTGATTGTTATATTGCGGGACTTTATGTGTGTTAGAGTCCCGCTTTTTTTGCCTTCCAAAACCGCCAACAACCTGATTTCTAGCTTACGACTCCAGCACGTCTCTTAAAAAAATACCCAGGGCTAAATATTAATTTTATATTTGATTACTGTAACAAATTGTTGGTTTAAACCGTTTTACATTTATGATGAATTTTATATGTATTCAAATAAAAATTTTGATCGCCCTGTTCATTTTAATGGCAGGGCAAATTTCACTGTCAGCACAAAATAAGCGGCTGATTTCCGGAACAGTTATTGATGCGGCAACAAAAGAACCTTTGCCGTACGTAACAGTATCACTAAAAAAGCAATTGGTTGGCATCGTCACCAATGAAGAAGGCAAGTTCGATCTTTATTTTCCGAAAGAAGTAGTGAATGACACCTTGCTGGTGAACTACCTGGGATACAAGCATTTTTTTGTGGATATTACTTTTATTCAAGGGCCTCTAACTATTTCGCTGGAAGAAACCGTGGTGCAGCTGGAAGAAATAGTTGTGCGTCCATTATCGCCTGAGAATTATATCCTGATGGCGATGCGGAAGATCAAACAAAATTACCCGAAAGATCCATTTCAAACCGAAGCCTACTACAGGGAAAAAGTACTTGAGAATAAAAAGTTTGTGAAGTGCGACGAAGGTGTTTTTAAAACCTATTACCTCAATTATATTGATACTGTAAAACCGAATAGCCAGTTGTTTCTTTTTAGAAGGGTTGAAAATCCGGAGGCGATCGCCTTTATGAGTAAGGAAATAAAAAAGAAAGAAGGAGAAGCGAAAGACACAACAAGTAAAGAAAAATTTAATCTTGATCTGGGCAAATCATTTGGCGGCCCTTCGGGGATTTTAAAAAGCGGGGATATCAGTAAAAAACCGGAAGCTTTTTTGGATAGCCTTCAGTTTAAAAACTACAAATACGCCTTTGCTAAATCTTCTTCGTACAATTCGAACGAACTAATGGTTATTGATTTTGCAACGAAAGGTAAAGTAAACCATGTGCGTGAAATTGGTAAGATCTACATTGATCTCAATAGCCAGGCAATTGTAAGAATAGAATGTGCGGGTGACTTTATAATCCCGGGAATCATTAAGCCCATACTTTTTGTTTTTAATATCCGCATTAAAAATCCGAAGTATGAAAAGAATTCAGAATTTCAACAGGTTAACGGGAAATGGTACCCTAAAAATATCCAGAACACTATTGATCTTAAACTGATCAACTGGCACTGGTTCAGGAAAAATGACCGCTCCGATTTTGAGATCGAACAATTCTTTGCTGTGAATGAGTTACAGACAGAGAATCTGACAGATGTGGCTTTGGAAAAAAGATACGATACGAAAAAAGAAATAGACAAACAGATGTATAACGATAAAGGTTTAACCTGGGAGGGATTAAATATCATCAAGAAGTGATCTGCCAGGATTCTAAGAGAAAACACAGAATTCACAAATTGAATTTTTTAAAACCAGATCATACGACAAAAAATACAATTACCAGTTTAATATTTAAAATCTTTAAAAAAATTAAGAAGTTTTGTTTGATACACATAATTAATAGTTAAAAAAGCGTGTTTTGACGAATTTGGACTGTTAAAATGGATTTAGTTTGACTTTTCTCATTCATTTATCTATATATTTATCGAGTAATTAAATCAAATTTGAAAAAATTCAAATATATTTTTCTTTTTTTATACCTGGGCTTCCTGGGAAAAAGTATAGCTTTGCCAGCAAATTCGTTTTCTTTTAATTGTTCAGGTAAGGCCAACAAGTTTGATAAAAGCAAAAAATATTCCGGGGCTTTAACACATAGTACATCAAAAGTTAACCGCCAAAAAAGACCAAAAAAACCAAAAGGAATACAGGTTATTGTTCCAAATGTTTCTGCGCATACCTTTCAGAAATTTTACCGTTATTCTGATTTTACTGTTAATGAAGTAAAGGGAGATTATTCTGTTCTGCTTCACTATTCTCATGGTAAACGAGGCCCCCCTGTGAACATTTTCTAGGATCCGGCTACCCTTTCTTTCCAAATACATATACACTCCTGCTGTTTCACACGCCTACAGGATGTAATTCTAAGAAAAAAGATAAGCCCGTCTTATTTTCTTTAGCTCAATTGAACAGAGACTCTCTTAATACACCCTTATGTGTAAATAGACACTGCGCATAAATATTAACTAAAATACCCACATTATGACAACTCTTATCAAAAACAAAATTGCTGACAACCTACACTATTTTCATTTTTATACAGGTGTGCGAATAGATTCTATTCCCGAAAAAGAAAGAACTGAACTGGAGGCTCATGCAAAAATACTAAGCTTCACCAGGAAGTCTGTACTATACACAGAAGGTGAAGTGCCAAAAGGGGTTTATGTACTCTTAAGTGGAAAGATCAAAGTCTCGCAGTTGAATGTAGATGGTACGGTACAAATTTTTTTCATTTATTCTTCGGGCGATCTTTTCGGCCACAGGCCAGTTCTATGCAATGGTAAACATCCGGTAACGGCAGTGGCATTAGAAAATTGCGAGGTTCTTTATATAGAAAAAGATCACTTTATGAATGTGATAGAAAACTCACATCGCCTCTCCACTCTTTTCCTTCAAAGTGTTAGTCATGAGTTCACTGTTTTGGTAAACCGGATAAATATTTTTGCGCAGAGAAGTATAAAAGAAAGGCTCGCTTATTTTTTACTTGTGCTAAATGATAAGTATAAACTACCCGGTCAGCTGAGCGATGAAGCAGAAATAAAAGTGAACCGCAGTGATCTCGCGAGCTATACAGGAACTTCCCTGGAAAACCTTGTAAGGACACTGAAAGAATTCAAGAATAAAAATTTTATCCGCACCGAAGGAAAAAGTATTTACATCAATGACTTTGAATCCCTGTATTCACTAACAGGTGTATGATATCGCCCAACAAAAGCTGGGGAAGGCCCAAACCTTCCCTTTTATTGAGTTTTGATTTCCGATACTTTTTTATTCTACATTTACAATGGGGTATATTACAGCCTTATTTTGAATGCAAAAACACTTCTTGCACAAAAAAGAAG
>JAYSYG010000435.1:0-13549 GCA_043716685.1 Sphingobacteriaceae bacterium
CCTTCCCAGGAGCTTCTGACAAAGCTTAATAAATTTTTTGAAGTAGTTACGCTTCAGAAAGGCATCAGTAAGATAGTACTCGATTTTTCTTTTTCGGCAATCAGTATTGTATTCGGACTTCTTATCCTGCCGGCCTACAGCTCCTGGTTTTTAATATTTACCATCTTGCTTAGTCTAGTCTTTTACGTGATTATCCGTTATTACGGTAAAAAAGGAGTGGAAAGTAATATTGAAACGTCCCATGAAAAGTACAAGCTCATTGAATGGTTTCAACTCAACGCCTCGCAGAAGAGTGCCGCAGGGGTAACAGGCGGAACAGAAATTACCCTGACGAATTATTTCAAAAACCGTAAAAAACATTACGCAATTCTCGAAACTCAATTTATCGGCATTATTATTTTTAAGATCGTATTTATTGCGCTACTGTTGTTTTTCGGCGCTTACCTTGTACAAAACGGGTCACTCAATATCGGTCAATTCATCGCATCTGAGATCATCATTTTCCTTGTGATCAATTCTGTGGAAAAGCTGATCGGAAGCCTTAATATCTTTTACGATATGGTAACAGCTTTGTATAAAATTGAAGGAGTCTTTGGAGACCACAAAGAATTTTCCTTTTTAAATGCTAAGGGTACACGTTTGGAAAGTTTAACAGCTATTTACACAAAACCTTACTCAAAAAAGATAAAATATTCATTAGTTCTATTGTTCCTGTCAGGCTTTATAACCTTGTTGTTACCATGGACACAAAGCATAACTTCCAATGGCACGGTTAGCACTCTTAATCCAGAAAACAGGCCGCAAACAATTACTTCCAGAATTCCGGGAAGGGTAGAAAAATGGTACATCAGAGAGGGAGACTTCGTGCATAAAAACGATACCATTGCTTTTATTTCTGAAATTAAGGATGAGTATGTAGATCCGCAACTTATAAGCCGTTCAGAGTCAATTATTAAAGCCAAGGAAACAACTATTAAGTCCTACGAGGATAAAATAAATGCCGTGGATTCGCAAATTGACGCCCTGAATAAATCGCTCTTATTAAAAATGGAACAGGGCCGAAATAAAATCATACAGGCTAAGATTAAAATAACTACAGACAGCATAGAAGCAGTTACTTCAACAAGCAATTTTAAAGTAGCAGAAGACCAATTAAAGCGTTATGAGGAACTCATGAGTAAAGGTGTTATTTCGAAAACGGAGCTTGAAAACAGACGTGTAAAAGTACAGGATGCGTTGGCCAAAAAAGCTTCTGCCGATAATAAATTTATATCTACCAAAAACGAGTTGCTTAATGCTAAAATAGAACTGAACTCCATTCAGCAAGAGTACCAGGAGAAGTTAATGAAAACAGAATCCGATAAATTTTCAGCCCTATCTCTTATGTATGATGGTGAAGGTTCCTTAACGAAATTACAAAACCAACTTGCCAACTATACAATGCGTAAGGGCTTCTATTATGTGTTGGCTCCACAAGATGGATATATTGCAAGAACAAACGTTCAGGGCATTGGTGAAATTGTAAAAGAAGGGGCGGCATTATGCAGTATCGTTCCAAGGCAGGAGGAGCAAGCAGTCGAATTATATATTAATCCTGTAGATCTGCCACTCATTCAAAAAGGTCAAAAAGTGCAGTTGCAGTTTGATGGATGGCCTGCGTTTGTTTTCTCTGGTTGGCCAGGAATAAGCTACGGCACCTATACTGCGGAAATTGTGGCATTTGATAAAGTTCTTTCTGATAATGGTAAGTTCAGGATACTCGCAAAGAATACAGGTGAAAAATGGCCCGATGCCATACAAATTGGTGGTGGCGTAAAAGGCTTTGCGCTTCTGAAAACCGTTCCACTCTTTTATGAATTGTGGCGAACAGTTAACGGCTTTCCACCTGAGTTTTATGTGAGCGATGTTTCTGAAAAGAATGAAAAGAAGAGCTAATATGAGAACGCTATTTTTAATTGTCACAGTGCTGGGCACGTCCTCTTGTTTAGCACAAACTACTGTGTTACCGGAATACAACGACTTTATACAGGGTATCTTACAGAATAATCCATTAGCAAAGCGTGCTAACAATGAAAAACACTATGCTGAACTGCAACTGAGAGCCGCAAGGGGGAATTATGATCCAATTGTGAGTGGAAATTACGATCATAAACAATTTAATGGTTCTAATTATTTTACAACGTTAACCAGCGAAATAAAACAACCGATCTTCACCAATCAGTATCTGAAATTTGGATATGATTACGGTATTGGACCAAATGTTAATCCTGAGCTTTCCACACCTTCGCAGGGTCTGCCTTATTTAGGCCTGGAGGTAGGTGTTTTACAAGGATTGGTTATTGATAAAAGACGGGCGGAGGTATTAAGATCTAAAGCGTACGTTAATTATTTCACAGCCGAACAACAGATCCAACTCAATAATCTCTTATTCGAATCTTCGCTGCGTTATTTTGAATGGCTGTTCAGCGCAAAACAAATTGCGCTAAATAATTATTTTATGGATGCGGCACGTAAACGCTTACAAGGAATTGAAGCACTGGCAATTATTGGTGAGCGGGCTACCGTTGACACTGTGGAAGCGGCTATCTTTTATCAAACCCGTTTGTTGGATCTGCAAAATGCGTTAATAGAGAATCAGAAAAGCAGCAATGACCTGTCAGGCTTTATCTGGCAGAACGAAAATCCATCTTCATTAACTACTAAGTACCAGGCTCTGGATAGTCTTGACATCTATTATACCAAAGCTAAAACTGTGCTTGCCGAAAATTTGATCCCGGCCAACACACAAAACCCCATTCTATCAAAGTACACTGCTATGCAACATGTTTTGAATGTAGATGTCAGATTAAAAAAAGAAATGATAAAGCCTGTAGTAAACGTGAAATACAATTTTCTTTCCAATACTACTTCGGTTGCCAACCCCGCCTTTTCAAACAATAACTACAAATGGGGTTTAAACATGTCATTTCCCTTGTTATTAAGAAATCCGACCAACGATTATAAAATGGCGAAAGTTATTTCCCAGAACAATACTCTTGAACTTATTAATAAAACCAATGAACTGAATTTTAAAGTAAACGCACTACAGCAAACTATTTCTATTTTAGCGCAACAACTTTTAAATGCCGAACGCTCTGTAAGCTACAGTAAGTTATTACTGGAGGCGGAAAAGTTAAAATTTGAGAATGGCGAGAGTTCCGTATTTATGATCAATACCCGTGAAAATAAATTACTGGAAACAGAGTTAAAGCTGGCAGAATACAAGTTAAAATTCATAAAAACTGTTCTTACAATTATTTACTTAAATGGAAATTTAAATTATAAGTTATGATCCTACTGGAAGTTAAAATTTATCAAACCACGCAAATTTCTCTTCAATCACTTTATCTTTTTCAGACTTTACATATTTCAGATAAGCTTCTGCAACAGGAGAAAACTTCTTATTCTTCAGCCAGATCAAATGCCAGGTGGATTTGATAGGAAAGTCTTTCACATTAACTATTTGAAGGTCTCTATTCAAAAGTTCGTTCTTAATGCCAATTAAAGGCATTATTGAATACCCTAAACCCGCTATTACCGCTTGTTTAACAGCTTCGTTGGAGGTGAGCTCCATTTTTTTATGTATGGGTAATTTATTTTTCGCAATGAATCGCTCCATAACTAAACGTGTTCCTGAGCCTTCCTCACGAAAGATCATGTCCAGTTCATTGAATATTTTTTTATCGTAAATTCCTTTTTTAAATTTTTTCTCCATGTTCCCTACTACGTAGAGTTTATTTGGCATTAAATCTACTTTCTCAATTTGAAATTTTTCCGGCAGCACAGAAACCAATGCAAAATCCACCTCATTATTTTCGAGGCTATTTATAACTTTACTTTTATTGGTAACGTCCAACATTAACTCTATGCCCGCCTGACCTTTTATAAAACCCGATAGAAAGTAAGGAATAATGTATTTACCGGTAGAGACAGCGGAAATCTTCAACCGGCCTGAAAGATGCCCTTTATACGCCATTGTTTTAAAGTTAATGGCATATACCTCATTAATAATTCGATCGGCCATCTCCAGAATTTCTTTACCAAAATCCGTCACATATAATTGTCTTCCCTGTACCTCCGTTAAAGGAATATCAAACTGATCCTGCAGGTTTCTCAGTTGTATAGAAACTGCAGGCTGTGTCATATTTAATTCTTCTGAAGCTTTGGTAATACTTTTTAACTGTGCAACTTTTTGAAAAACCTGCAATTGATGTAAGGTGTAATGCATAAATAATGTTTATGTGATATATAACAAATATAAATAAAAATATATGGATTGTGCAACCGAAATTTGTGACATGAAATCAAAACAAAAACCTAAATCAAATACCGTAGAGCGAACCATACCATTTATAGGTGGATGTCTTTTAAGCGGAATCCTGCTACTCCTTTGCAAATCTGAACTCATTCGTTTGAGTCCTGAAGCTATTGCCTCACCCTTAGTTGTAATAAGTCTTCTCGCTTATGGTAACCGCCTCTTACTACTCCTTCTACCAATTCCCTTTTATGCATTTGCAAAAGTAAACAATATCGGGAAATCGTTAAATGCAAAATTAAAACAACATTAATTATTAAACACACCTAAACATGGAAAAAGAAAAATCAAATTATCACCCGCTTTTTGTAATAGCTCTGCTCATCTGCACGGGGCTAATTTCTCCCTCTAACGGTTTAGATGACCGGACAACTAAAACATCCGCTGAAATGATTGGCATAATGATAATTGCACTGCTTATGGGTGTGGTAGCTTTTTCACTTTGGAAATTAGCCGAAAGATATGACGTGTTTTCAATGATACGTTCACAAAAGGAAACGGATTCATCTAACTAAATAATAATAAGTCAAAAATCTATGAAAAGAATAACTGTTGCGAAAGGGGACGGCATTGGTCCTGAAATAATGGATGCCACTCTAAAAATACTTTTAGCTGCAGGAGCTAAAATTGAGATCGATGAGATTGAGGTTGGCGAAAAAGTTTATCTTGCAGGTAACACATCTGGCATCGCAAAAGAATCCTGGGACGTTATCCGAAAAAACAAAGTATTTCTTAAGGCACCTATCACAACACCCCAGGGCGGTGGTTATAAAAGTTTAAATGTTACAACGCGAAAATTTCTTGGACTTTATTCTAATGTAAGGCCATGTATGAGCTTGCATCCTTTTGTAAAAACAAAACATCCTGATATGGATCTTGTAATAATACGCGAAAATGAAGAGGACCTGTATGCCGGAATTGAACATCAACAAACGGATGAAGTAGTACAATGTTTGAAAATAATCAGCAGACCCGGTTGTGAAAAAATAGTCCGTTATGCCTTTGAGTACGCCAAGCAGTATGGGAGGAAAAAGGTAACCTGTTTTACCAAGGATAATATTATGAAGCAGACCGACGGATTATTTCATCAGGTGTTTGACGAGATCGCCAAAGACTATCCGGAAATAGAGAACGAACATTGGATCATTGACATTGGCGCGGCTAAAATGGCGGATACACCTGAAGTATTTGATGTAATTGTTACCTTAAATCTGTATGGTGATGTGTTATCAGACGTTGCCGCTCAGATCGCAGGTTCAGTAGGACTCGCGGGTTCAGCGAATATTGGCGAAGAATGTGCTATGTTTGAAGCCATTCATGGTTCTGCACCCCGCAGAGCAGGACAAAATTTAGCAAATCCATCGGGTCTACTGCAAGGTGCCATCATGATGTTAAATCACATCGGTGAAACCCTGGCTGCCGAAAAAATACAAAATGCCTGGTTAAAAACCATCGAAGAAGGAATTCATACGTATGATATTTTTAAAGAAAATACGAGTAAACAAAAGGTGGGGACAATGGAATTTGCCAATGCCGTGATCGCAAATCTTGGAAATGAACCTTCTACCTTAAAGAAAGTATCTTATGCCAATAGCACAGCTCTTAATCTTCCTGAATACAAGCGTAGAACACCGGCCAATAAGGAGCTTCAGGGCGTAGATGTATTCGTACACTGGTCAGGAATGGAACCTGAGAAATTGGCTCTGGCCGTAAAAGAGATCGGGAGCAGCAGCATTAAATTATCTATGATCACCAACAGAGGTATAAAAGTTTGGCCTGATGGATTTAAAGAAACATTCTGCACAGATCATTGGCGCTGCCGGTTTAAACCGCTCGATGGGTGTATAATCACAAAAAGTGAGATCATCGAAATTCTCAATTCGGCTTTACTAAATAATATTGATGTTATAAAGACAGAGAATTTATATGCGTTTGATGGTAAACCTGCCTATTCTCTTGGTCAGGGTCAATAATTATTAATACTAAAAACTACTAATGAAAATAAATTTAATACACGGCCACTTTAAAGCCAGCGATGCTATCTCCATCATCACTAAAATGATTGATGTAAAAATAAAGTTTCAGGAAGAGAAGATAAAAGACTCGGATAACGAAGAGGATGTAAAAATGCGCGAAAACCGCATTAAGGCACTACAAAAAGATTTATACGAATCTCGCAAATGGATAGAAAGACACGGTGATAACGTGTCGCTCCACAGCGAAATAAATTTAGATTAGTCAATATGGAACTAAAACATACCTTTAAACTGCTAGATGGTGAATTCGACTCATCGGAAGCAAGGAATATATTATTTACACTTGTAAACAGTAAAATAAATTTTCACTCCATGCAATCTTTCGGAATTACAATTAGAACCAGTGGGGATACCTCCTTTCACGAAAACAGGATCAAAGAACTCGTGCAAACGAACGTAGATATTAAAAAAGTGATGGACTACGCGACAGAAAATAATGTACGCCTTAAAATTAACGGTTCTATTGAGATCGAACTAATTAATGAGCAAGGAAAGAATTAAAGATTTATTTGGAGGACGAAATTTAATCATTGCTACCAAACACAAAAAGGAGGAAGTGATTTCACCCATCCTGACAAAAATGCTGGGCGTAAACTGCATTATTGATGTTAATCTGGATACGGATAGTTTAGGAACTTTTACAGGAGAGGTAGAAAGATTAGATGATGTTTTAGAAACTGCCCGAAACAAGTGCCGGATGGCAATGAAAAGTAGTAATTGCGATCTGGCAGTAGCCAGCGAAGGTTCTTTTGGTCCGCACCCAACCTTAGGGTTCATAAATGCAGATGATGAAATCTTGTTATTTATAGACACTAAAAATAACCTGGAGATTGTGGTTCGGGAACTCAGTTTAAAAACAAATTTTAACGGAGAAGAAATAAAAATAGAGGAAGATCTCATGGCCTTCGCTACAAAAGTTAAATTCCCTGGCCACGGTTTAATACTGCGTAAGGCCCATGGAGACAACTCTGAAATTGTGAAAGGAATTATAGATCCCGATGTACTAAAGAACTGCTTTACTGAATTTAAAAGTAAATATGGATCTGCATACGTTGAAACCGATATGCGTGCTCTGTACAATCCTACCAGGATGGAAATAATAAAAATTGCTGCACTGAAATTAGCTGATAAAATTGTTTGCCTTTGCCCAAATTGTTTTACACCGGGATTCGGCGTTACTAATGCTAAGTCCGGCTTACCCTGCAATTTATGTGGTTTCCCGACACGATCCACTTTAGCGTATGAATATATTTGTAAATCCTGCGATTTTACAGAAGAGAAAAAATTCCCACATGGTAAGCAACATGAAGAACCTACCTTTTGTGATATCTGCAATCCATGATATAAACTATGAAGAAAATAGTGATAAAGAATGCGACACTTGTTAATGAAGGAAATGTTTTTAGTTCAGATGTATTGATCGTTAACGAACGTATTGAACACATTGCTAAATCTATTCCTGTACCTAAAGAAAATAGTGAAGTGATTGAAGCAGCGGGTCTTTATCTTTTTCCGGGAATGATAGATGATCAGGTACATTTTCGTGAACCCGGATTAACACATAAAGCTACTTTAAATTCTGAATCAAAGGCGGCGCTCGCAGGAGGCATTACCTCCTTTATGGATATGCCCAACACGCAGCCCGCTACTTTAACTCGCGATCTGCTTGAAGAAAAATACCAACTAGCCCGGAAAAAATCCTTAGCTAATTATTCGTTTTTTATGGGTATAAATAAATCTAACCTGGAAGAGGCGCTTAAGATCGATAATGAAACTGTTTGTGGATTAAGTGATGATGGATTATATTTTGACAACGAGGAAGGAATACTTGCTAATTATCCACAGTTTCTGTCTGAGCTCTTCAGCAAAACTAATTCCCTTGTAGCCTTGCATTGCGAAGATGATGCGCTCATAAAAACTGCGTACACTATTTATGATCATTTATATCATGGCGACATTCCCTTAAGATGTCATCCCATGATTCGTTCTGAAGAAGCCTGTGTTACGGCTACAAAACGAGTGATTGCGTTAGCAGAACTCTATAATACACGCGTGCACATTCTGCATGTTTCCACAGCTGCAGAAACAGATTTCTTCAGAACAGATCTGCCTGTAAGAGAAAAAAGGATAACGGGCGAAGTGTGTGTACATCATTTATGGTTTTCAGATGAAGACTACGCCGAATTTGGCACTAAAATCAAATGGAATCCTGCGATTAAAACAAGACAGGACAGAGATGGGCTTTTACAGGCTCTCGAGGGAAAAAAGCTTGATATAATTGCCACTGACCATGCGCCTCACTTAATATCTGAAAAAAATGGAAACTATGACACTGCTAAGTCAGGTGGGCCACTGGTGCAACACGCACTTCCAATGCTGCTGGAATTATATCACCAGGGTAAAATATCTTTAGAAAACATAGTTGAAAAAACAAGTCATAACGTGGCGGAAATATACCGGATAAAAGAACGCGGGTATATACGGGAGGGGTACTATGCTGATTTGGTTTTAGTGGATTTGAATACTCCCTGGCTATGTACTACTCAAAACCTGTTGTATAAATGTGGCTGGTCACCGTTTGAAAACTATACTTTTAAAAGTAAAATTTGTCAAACTTTTGTTAACGGACATCTTGTTTATGACCACGGAAAGTTTAATGAACGTATTAAAGGCAAACGGTTAACTTTTGAAAAAGAACGATAACTCTGTAACCAATTAAAAAATAAATATGAATTTAGACCTACTTCTCTCAAACCTTAGCAATCCCGCTTTTTTATTTTTTATTTTAGGAATTCTCGCCGTTAAGCTCAAGAGCGACCTTGAAATTCCGGCTAACTCCTCAAAATTTATTTCGCTGTATTTACTTTTTTCTATTGGCTTTAAAGGCGGACAAGAACTATCCCATGAAACATTTTCTGCTGAAATTGTCTGGTCGATGCTTTTCGGAATTGTCATTTCATTAATAATTCCCGTCTACACATTTTTTATTCTAAAAAGAAAAATGAATGTGTATGATGCAGGAGCCGTAGCCGCCGCTTATGGATCGGTTAGTGCTGTTACGTTTGTTACAGCGGTTTCTTATCTTGAATTTCAAAAAATGGAGTTTCACGGACACATGGTGGCCATTATGGCATTAATGGAATCGCCGGCAATAATTGCGGGTTTAATACTCATGTCTGTTTTTAATAAAGAAGAAACCATTCGGGTTAATAAAATGTCAGTCATAAAACATTCTTTTACAAATGGAAGTGTGTTACTTATTCTCGGGAGTTTAATTATTGGTTTATTGGCAAATGCGAAACAAGCGGAAGGCATAAAACCCTTTACCAACGATATTTTTAAAGGTTTTCTTGCTATTTTTTTATTGGATATGGGAATAACAAGTGGTCGTAAATTGAGTTCGTTTTTTTCTAACGGTTGGTTTCCTGCTCTCTTCGCTATTATTATTCCTTTAATAAATGGCTGTGCGGTAGCTTTATTGAGTGGTATTGTGACACATGATGTGAGTAGTCGGTTTATTTTCGCTGTATTGGCTGCAAGCGCCTCCTACATTGCAGTACCTGCGGCAATGAAATTAGCCGCCCCAAAAGCAAATGCAGGATTATACATTCCGATGGCACTTGCCATAACATTTCCTTTTAATATTACATTTGGAATGCCTCTGTACCTGGCGATCATCCAATAGTATTATATAACAAAGCCGAATAAAGCGTCACTTCAACGGTTGATATTATTTATATACTTTATTATACCTTCTGAATTCAAAATCAGATGTGGGCTAAGATTTTGAATGGCGTGTTGCGGCATAAAAGGCGATTCGGCAGATTCAGGATCCTGTACCAAAATTATACCACCTTCCTGTTGTATAGCTTTTAATCCCGCTGTTCCATCTGAGTTGGCACCCGTGAGCAACAAGCCTGTTAAATTAGATTTATAACCCGCTGCTGCAGATTCAAAAGCCACATCAATACTCGGCCTGCTATAATTTACCTTTTCTGAAATATCCAGTGAAAAAAGGCCATTTGTTTCAAATAATAAATGATAATCGGCAGGGGCTACATATATATTGCCTAGTATTAGCCGATCTTTATCCTCAATAGTTTTTACGGGGATGTTGGTTTTTAATGAAAGTAGCTCTTCCAGCGAAGTATCAAATGAATTTTTTCGGTGTATAACAATTACAATAGCAAAGGATTTAATTTGATTGAGTTGAGGTAATATGTTAATAAGAAGGTCAAGGCTTCCGGCAGAACCTCCAATAATTAAAACGTTACACGTATGGTTCAAATTACTTTTTTCCATATTTTTTCTTTGTTCACTTGTTTGAATTTAGATTGAATGGTTGAAAACTTGAGTGTCTCCTTTGAACCTAATGCCAGGTATGCAAGATTTCCCATACTTTGGTCAAATAATTGAAACGCTCTTTCCTGTAATTCCTTATCAAAGTAAATTAAAACGTTTCTACAAAATATAAGATCAAACTCATTAAAAGATCTGTCGGAAACAAGATTGTGTTGAGAAAAGATAATTTTCCCCGACAACTCTTCGTTAAATTTTGCGTGGCCGTAGTTGGCAGTATAATACTCTGAAAAATTATTTTTCCCGCTGGCAGCAATATAATTTTCTGAATAAAGTTTCATAAATGATAATGGAAATATGCCTTTTTTGGCTTTATCCAAAACATGTTGGTTTATATCCGTGGCATATATAAGTGACTTGTGCAATAAGTTTGCTTCTTTCAAGATAATAGCCATAGAAAAAACCTCTTCGCCTGTGGAGCAGCCTGCGTGCCATATGCGGATAAACGGTTTTGGGGCTATAGATTTTATAACTTCATCCCTAAGGGCTTTATAAAAGGGGGGGTCACGGAACATTTCTGTTACATTAACGGTGATTTCTTCTACAAACCGATTTAAATAGGAAGGATCTGATCTCACTCTAAATCTAAATTCTGCTAAGCTGGGAAATTTATCTATCAGAAATAATCTTGAAATCCGCCTTTTGATCGATGCACGGGAATAATGCGTAAAATCATACCCGTATATTTCATATACATCATTTAATAGTACGTTAATTGTTTCGTCATCAAGCATTCTAAGAGACTAAATAGAATTAAGAACCTGTAATAGTTTGTCTACATCAATCGGTTTAGATATATACTCATCTGCGCCTGCATTTAAACACTTTTCCCTATCGCCCACCATTGCCTGTGCTGTAACAGAAATAACCGGCGTATGTTTTCTTCCCGGTATATTTTTTATAAGGGGTATTGCTTCGTACCCATCTATATCAGGCATCATCATATCGATAAGAACAGCATCAATACTCTCGTCACTTTTCAAAATGATTAGTGCTTCCTGAGCAGATGTGCAGGAAATGCAATCAAAAGATCTGGCTTTTAATGTTGCCCTGAGGGCATATATATTGCGCGAATCATCATCTACTATTAATATTCTTTTCCTCTCCATAAAAATAAATCATTTTTTATCATAAAGCCACACTCTTAATAATGATAAAAGTTGGTCAATATCAACAGGTTTTGTTATATAATCAGAAGCACCGGCGCTTATACACTTTTCCCGGTCGCCCGACATGGCCTTAGCTGTAATTGCAATAATAGGCAGATCTTTAAATTTTGGTTTTTCTCTTATTTTTGCTGCGGCTTCATAACCATCCATATTCGGCATCATCATGTCTAAAAGTACAATATCGACTTTTGAATTTTGATTCAGCATCTCAAGAGCTTCTTTGCCATCATTCGCAGTAATTACATTCATATTCAGGACCTCAAGTGATTTACTCAATGAATATATATTTCTTACATCATCATCTACTATTAAAACAGTTTTATGAGTTAGAATGTTTTTAAGTAAACCCAATTTGTTAGTTGCTTCCTCGTTTGGCTTTTTATTTTCCTCCACTAAATGCAGAAAAAGAGATACTTCATCCAACATACGATTATAGGAGTGCGCGGTTTTAATTACAATAGAATCAGCATATTTTTTTATTCTGGACTCTTCACCTATTGATAAGCTTTTTCCCGTAAAAACTATAACCGGTAAATTACCAAATCCCGAGCTTTTTTTGAGCCTTTCCAAAATCTCATATGCTTTATTATCAGGAATTCCCATATCAAGAATAACACAATCTACTTCTTTTTTGCTTAACGCTTCAAATCCTTCTGACATTTCACTTCTTATCTCTGATTTGATATTAAACGTTTCAAGATAATAGGCCAGCGCTTTAGCATGTTTCGTATTGTCCTCTATAATTAATACTTTCTGGGATTCTTTATTTACAAGCCTTTCGATCCTGTTAAATATCTCCGGGATCTTTTCAAAAGCAAAAGGTTTATCTAAAAAATCTACCGCTCCTTTAAGCAGGCTCTCCTGTTTCAATTTATGAGAAGACATAATATGAACCGGAATATGTTTGGTTTGGGAGTTGCTTTTTAATTCATCCATCACTTCCCAGCCACTTTTTACCGGGAGTTGAATATCCAATAAAATTCCCGAAGGCTTAAAATTTATTGCCAGATTCAAAGCTTCATCGCCACGCACAGTAATTATTCCTTTGTACCCTCTCTTTCTTGTAAACTCGAGTAAAGATTTAGCAAAGTGTGTGTCATCTTCAACAATGAGTATAATTTTATCATTGCCGGTTAAATTATTTCTATCATCTTCAACATCTGCAGGAATAGTTTGACTGATATAGTTGTATGTTTCCTGATTCGGTATTTGAGTGCCGTTATTTTGTAGATCAGCAGCTGTGTTTTTTTGGGAATTTGACAGATTCAGTTTAAAACCATAAAGAGGTAAACACAATGTAAACTCGCTGCCTTCATTCGATTTACTTTTTAAGGTTATTTCACCGCCCAACAGTTTTGCTAATTCCCTACTTATCGAAAGTCCCAAACCTGTTCCGCCATATTTTCTTTTTGTTGAACCATCGGCCTGCTGAAATGCTTCAAAAATTAGAGGTTGTTTTTCGTGCGGTATTCCAATTCCTGTATCAGAAACTTTAAAACAAACTGTTTTTTCATTTTCAGGATGCCTTGTGATTGAAAGTGTAACAGACCCCTTCAGGGTGAATTTTAAAGCATTTGAAATTAAATTTTTAAGAATTTGTTCTAACCTAACTTTATCTGTTTTAAGTGTGA
>JAYSYG010000436.1:0-4490 GCA_043716685.1 Sphingobacteriaceae bacterium
AAACGCAGCGACATGCAGGTGAAAATTCCTATGATCGGGAAAATTGCTTCGCTTAATGTTTCGGTCGCTACAGGAATTGTATTGTTTGAAGCGGTGAAACAGCGCTTGTGATTTTTCTGACTAACGTCAATACAATTATAATTTCATTGATTCTTTTATCCCGGAGTCTTTTATGCGGCGGAATGCACTCGGTGGCTGCCGACCAAGGTTGAGGTTTTTTTGCCCTAGGCTTTTAACCACCCGGTTATACTCATCCTTCTTTGATGTGTAGGCAATACTTCGTGAATGAGCTCATTGCTTTTAAAGAATACCGTTTTGCCTTGCACGGGGGAAATGCTTTGTTCTGCAGATCCTTGCTGAATGACTAATTCACCACCATCTTCTTTGTGCCAGTCGGAATTGAGATACGAAATCATGGAGTATTTTCTTCCGGAATTATCCCGGAACTGATCGCGGTGTTTTGTGTAAAAGCTTCCCGCCTCATACAAAGAATAATGAAACTCATACCCTGTAATTCCTGTGTAACAACTTTTATTAAGATAGTCTATAAAGTCTTCGACACGATCAAAAAAAGCATTTTCATGAATGTTGTTATGCTCCCTGTCTAACCAATAAATAACATCACTTCTTGTTTCCGGATCATGTTTAAAACTTCCGGCACTACCTGTTCCTGCTGGTACAAGTAATTTTTGATGATGAAGGGAAAGTAAGCTGGATTTGAGATGGCCGGAGAGCGCACTGTTTAAAAAAGTGTCGGAGATGCCGATATTGGTTTCAATAAAACTTTTGATCAGGGTTTCGAAATCTGTTTTCATGGCGCGTAGCCTGAAATGACAGACGGTTAAAGGTAAACTAATTAAGTCAGAAAGATAAAAAGATCTTTACTCCAAGAGTTTACTATAAAATTCATCCTGACGGAAAGGCTTAATTTTTCTTCAACAGATCAAGTCCACACGCTTTCGCAATTGTTTCTGCAAGCGCTTCTCCTTCTTTTGTAAAGGGCCATACAAACAAACGTGTAACAGGATGGTCTTTGCTTATTTTATTGATTGCACTGATACAGAGTTTTTTTGTTTCACCTTTGCCTCTGTATTCAGGCAAAGTAGTAGCGGAACAAAGATAAATAGAGGAGTATACCTCTCCGGGTTTTGTTTTTTCGAGTAATTCTTTTTCTGAGATCTTTCCACCCAGGAAATCCTCCATAACACTTTTTGTAGTCGGGATCATCAAAATCCAAATCAGCGGACCGTTCTCATCAGATTTTTCTGTGAGTGTTGCTGAATGAATCCTTTCTAATTTTTTTAATTGTTGTTGCGTTACCTGTATTTGATCAGGATCATTGCGCGTTGCAAAAACTTCATCAATGAGTTGCAACATGCGGTTAAAATTTGGTTTCGGGTGCGCCATTTTTGAAAGTGAATGCAGGTTTAATTAAAAGAATTCCTGAAAACTCTGTTTTCTGGGTTAACTCATTATTTTGAGATACGAATTATCACGAATGAATTTTGTTTAGTAAAAATTACCGTTAGTGGCAGGATACTCTGGGCTATTCATTAAAGCTTTGGATAAAACAATAACGTGTATTTTGCTCCCATACTTGTACGGCGCAATAGCGCTGATCCATAGGGAGACGTTGTAAGGTACAGCCTGTCTGGTTTTTCGACCAGCGTACTGTTATCTATATCCAGGGGAGTGATCTCACTGCGGTCAGGATAAAAAGACAATTGAAGTTTTACCGGATATTGGAGCAGGAAAAATTCCGCATCTGCGTTTTTAATGATCCTTGGAAGTGGCAGTGGGACAAAGGCTTTGTAATCACTTAGCATATCAATGTTTGTAACCTTCCCCTTGCCTTCAATACGGTAAATATTTACAGAAAGGTATTGTCTGCTTTTTGATACATCGTCAAAACGGGTGCCCTGCATAATGATGTAACGTGTTTCACCCGCTGTTGTGAAATAGATCGGAACATACTTTTCGGGCAATGCCGGTGCTGTGCCAACACCATTTGCTGCAGTAGGTTGAAAGGTCTTTACGAATTTGGTTTTTTCTGAACCTTTTTCTTCTTCAGTTAAAGGGAACAAGCTGTTAGCGGGCTTGCCTTTTTCAAAAACATGCATTTGTACGTAAGACTTAAAGAATTTTTCCCTGTTGTTGCTCATCACCCAAAGCCTGGAACCCTCATACCAGCAAACTTCAGGAGAGAGCGAGTTAAGTTTGTTCTTCCCGACAGAGTGAAGCCAGGTACCGATTGTATAATCTGCGTCCATAGCAACCGAAAATTGCTGCATAAGATCTTCTCCTTTTTCATCCTTACTTTTTACAAGCAGGTTGGCAAAGGCACCAATTGCTTCTGCATTGGTATTATAAACCGTAGCTGCTGACGTAAGGGATACATCTCCGTTTACGCTTGCAGAGTCAAGGCAGTCGAACGTTTTATAGTCTTCGCTCACATAAAATTTTAAGAGCGTAGGTTTTGTTTTGTCTTTCTCTTTCACTTTAGTTATCACGAAGATTCTGTCAGATACAATGTTATAACGCGTCAATACACTTTCGTTTGAAGGAAGATCGCCCTTGAATAAAAGACCGGTAGCCTTCAACGATTTGAATTGTTTTTTTGTGGCAAGAATGTCTTCGGCTAAGGTAGATTGAGGAGTGTTCGTGTATTGGTAATCTGTTGGTGGTTGCGGGATCATACTTTTCGTAAGCTGAACCAGCGCCGCCATTTCCGCCTCGTTTAAGCCTTTAACAGCATCGAGGTTGTAAATAGTTTTTGTGATCACCGAGCGGTTTTGAACAATTGGGTGCTTGGCTCCTTTAGGAAAATAGAGTTTATACTCTCCCTGCAATTCCATAGGACGTTCCGCCAGCAACCATTCTTCTGCGGCCAGTAACTTTCCAGCACCGTCAACAAGTTGTTTTTTAAGAAGCACAACTACATTACTGTTTACTATTGGCATCCTGTGTTTAGGATCCTTAAAAACAGTTTGCCCTGTATCAGATACAAACTCACTGTTGTGCAGCACCGATCCCCACAGCAGGTGATAATAAAAGACACTGAATTTATCTTTTCCCAGTACATCGAAATGCAACATTGTAAATTGTAGATTGGGATCGGCATTTATGGCAGGGATCTCAACTTTTAGTGGAAGATCCTGTGCAGTTGAATTGAAAAAAAAGCACAGCGCAACTAAACTTGTAAAAAAATATTTCATGGTTGTAGTTTAAAGTAAAAGACAAAGGTACCTATATAAGGACTCTCTGAAGCGTTTAGTTTGTTAAATTGGGCTATTTTGGCTCTATAGTAGGGCGCAGACTAGTTATATCTTCTCAATTCTTATAAGACCTTGCAAACCCTGTCATATAAAGTGTAAACGCCGGAAGAGAAAAAATATAAGACTAAACCATTTATAAAACCCCGAATAAATTATGTTTTAAAACAAATAATACCAGACCTGTTTTGGATTTAATACCGAATTTCTCGAAGAGCGCTTCCCTGTATCCGTCTACTGTTCGGTGCTGCACGCTCATTTTGTCTGCGATTTGTTCGTAGGTATATTCTTTTTCATGACAGACCAGCTTCAGAAATTCTTTTTCGCGAGGTGTTAATTGCTCAAGTACCTTTTCCTGCTCTGTTTTTTTTGTGCTGCCTGAATTATTTTGTAAAGAAAGAACCAGAAATTCATTATGATAATACCCGCAGCGGAAAATTTCATCGAGCGCTGTTTTAAAAACATCAGCACTACAGTTTTTTTGCAGGTAGCCGCGCACGCCACTTCTGAAGAGTTTAATAATTGTTGCTTCATCGCTGTTGAGCGTGAGGATAAGAACTGGAATTTTTGATCCTGCCGCATTTAATTCATCCATAACCACATCACCATTCATGCCCGGCATGCTGAGATCAAGAATAATAAGATCTGGAATGTTTTTAAACGGCTGGGCTGCTAAAATTTCCTGACCATTATTAAATTCGGCAGATACCTTGTAGGGGCCAAGTTTGGCGATAAGCTCTTTAAGGCCATTGCGGACAATCACATGATCATCGACAAGAACGATGTTTTTTTTATTCTCCATTTGGGCGGTATGAATTTAGCCCAAGGTGCTTACTTTTTTTAAAATAAACAAACATCCTTGTCCCGTGCTTGTAGTAATGCTACATTCTACTCCGGCAAGCTTTGCCCGTTTGAGAATGTTGCGCAGGCCTGACGCCTTGTTTGACTGGAGGATGTCCTCTTTATCAAAACCCTTTCCGTTGTCACGCACCGTAAGCTGGAAATCAGCACCGGTGTTTTGAATAGAAACAGAAAGCAGGTTGGCGGAGGAATGCCGCAGAGCATTTTGAACAATCTCCTGGAAAATGCGGAAAACCATTAACTCCTGGTTTTTTTCAAGATTCGAAGGTCCGGGCAATTGTTCGAATTGCACCTCGAAGCGTTTCAGTGTTCTAAGCCGGTCTACTTCGAGTTGTATAGCAGCCACCAGGCCAACGC
>JAYSYG010000437.1:0-4473 GCA_043716685.1 Sphingobacteriaceae bacterium
CTGGTGAACTATATACACCCGATAATTCATTTGATGTCGGTCTGCTTTTAGGCTTCCCTGTTGAGACGGGAGAGACTTCCTACCTTACAGAAGTAGAAAGAATAAATGTATACAATCACAATTTTTTCGCCCAACCAACTCCACCCCTTCTTACAACAAATCTTTCAGATCTTGAAATTTGCACAGGTAACAGCACACGACTTACCGCTACCAGTAATAATGTTATTTTCTGGTATACAACACCGCCTCCTATTGGCAGTCCGGTAGGAACCGGAACCAGTTATATAACTCCACAGTTATCCGTCGGTTACTACACTTATTACGCAATAGCAGATAATGGAGGAATAAAAAGTGACATTACTGCTATGGAAGTAGTAATGGTTTATCCCAGCCCTGTACTTACGATTGTAAGCAATGTAAACACACTTTGTGCAAACGAAACTGCTACACTTACCGTAAGTGGCACTACCTACTACGAGTGGGAAAATGGTCCTATCTCCCCGCAAATCACCATAAGACCATTAAATACGCAAACCTACAAGGTAACAGGTATTAACACGGCAGGATGCAAAACAACAGCAATTTACACCCAAACGGTAGAAACGTGTGACGCCGGACAGGATGCAGTTGTGAAAAAAGAGTTTAACAGCGGAGTTAACAATCAAAAAGATGACAGCCGTTTATTTTCAGTATATCCGAACCCAAACAACGGTGAGTTTAATATCCATGTTAATTCTATTTCAGAAAGTTCACGCATTGAAATACATAACTGGCTTGGAGTTTTAGCATACAGTAACAAAATAACAAGCGAAATAACCGCCGTAACGTTAAGTAATTTCTCTAACGGGATGTATATTGTCAGAATACTTGAGAACGATAAAGTTCTGAAACAAGAGAAGATCGTTAAAGAGTAAATCTCTTTCTTAAAACTAAAAATCCCCAAAGTAAATTACCTGGGGATTTTTAACTCAGATCCTTACTTTCTATTCTGAAATAAGCTTAATAACTTCTTCTTTATTGTTAGCCTTTACTTTCACAAAATAAATTCCAGGGTTTAATTGCGAAGTGGAGCTGTAGCTGAAGTTACCCACTGCCGCTTGTTTTACAAGTTTTTCTTCTACCAATTTACCTGTTAGATCGTACACCGAAATAGCAATATCAGAAGGAGTGTTTACTTCGATATTTGCATTAAACGCGTTTTTAAAAGGATTTGGAAACACATTCACAGAAGATCTGTTAACTACTTCCGTAATTCCATTAGGGATGCCTCCCGCAACACTGTAGGTTACCACAAGCTCTGCTGTTTTTGTAGGGTCACCTTCAAAAGATTGTACTTCGCGTGTTCCTATGCCTTTAAGAAAAAAGGCCATTGGGTTACCCGGCACCCAATTGTTGTTGAATACAAGCGGTTGAAGTAATGCTTTAAGTTCAGGCGTTCTTTGTTCTGTGCCTGCAGATCCAATTGTTCCCCAGGTGCTTCCTGCTACACTCCAGGCAATTGATCCACCGGCAGTATAGTTACGGGAACTCAAACTGAAAGCATTATCGGAAAAAATAGCCGGGTTTACATTATTCTCAACGTACACATTTAAGTTACACGGATCGGTGTTTTTAGTTGTGCCTTTTACTGTGAACTGGATGTAGGCATTCATTATTGTTGCAAATTTCGGAATGGTAATACCTGTAAACCTCAGTCCAACCAATACCGGATCGGCTGCAGCTGTTTCATTACCAAGCTCAAGAGCTGTGCTACCTGGGTACATGTTACCTGTTGTTCCAGTTTGAGGAACGGGGCCGGTAGTTCTTTCTTCGTGATCGTTTAGAGCAGCATTTACCTTAATATTAAGAGTTGTCTGGCCAAGCACGATGCCGGCGCTGCCAATGAGTAAGCTGATTAAAAGTTGTTTTGTCTTCATGGGTGAATTTTTTAATGAATAATTTTTTTTCAAATTTTTATATTTAAAAATTAGAGATAAAGGGCTTTCCTTTAATCTCCGCTAAAGTATCAATTAGTTATAGATTCACAAGCGGAGATTAATTTTTTACCTGCTTTTTCTCCCGGTAAGCATTTCTAAACGATGTAACCCCTTATTTGATCTACGGATAAAAATCACTTGGATTATTCAAGAGTATAAACATACCAGGCAATCTGCTCAAATTTTCCCCCGGTTTTATCATATAACTTCTGTGCGGGAATATTATGCATCTCAGTACCCACGTACATTTCTGGAATACCACGTTTAGCTGCCATCTTTTTTAAAAAACCGATCAGCTCCGTGGCAATATTTTTTTTCCTGTATTGCTCATCCACGCCAATCTCATAAAGAAAAATCTCGTTTACTTCTTCTTTATACATTGTTAATTCAAATGCTGTTAGTCCTCCAATTACTTTATTCCTATCCAAAGCTATAACAACGTGAAAATCTTCTTTTGCCAACAGGTTCCTCAGATAATAATCGGAAGGTACAAGAGGTTGTGCAACACCGTCATCTACCTGGAACCATATAAAAAGTTCCTTCGCCAGTGAAGTCTCGTTTGGTTCAAGCTTTCTAATAATAAAATCCATACAAAGAAATTTAGTATGCGCAATATAAAACAAAAATGCCGGTACAAGAATGAACCGGCATTTTTAATACTCTAAGTATCTATTTATTTAGCTGGTAGTAGCGTTGCTTTGCATTCTCCAAACCCGATTCTTATTCCATCTTTTTCACAAAAACCTTTCAACGTAATGGTGTCGTTATCATTCACAAATTTACGCTCGGTTCCATCCTTTAAAGTCATTGGCTTTGTTCCTCTCCAGGTCAGTTCCATCATACTTCCATATTCTTTAGGATCAGGACCGCTGATCGTTCCGCTGGCCATCATATCCCCTACATTTATATTGCAGCCATTTACGGTATGATGCGCCAACTGCTGCTCCATCGTCCAATACATATATTTATAATTGGAAGTACAGATCAGGTTTTCCTCACCATTTTCCGGCTTCAAAAAAACATTTAATTTAATATCGAGGTTTTTATCCCCGGTATATTCCAGGTATGGCAACACTTTTGGATCTTGTGTATATCCTTTAGTGCGAAAAGGTTCTAAGGCCTCAAGAGTTACTATCCATGGTGAAACTGTACTTGCGAAATTCTTTGCCAGAAACGGCCCTAACGGAACATATTCCCAGGTTTGAATATCCCTGGCGCTCCAGTCGTTAAACAACACCATACCAAAAATATAAGTGTCGGCTTCATAAGTGGTCACGCTATCACCCATTTTCGTAGATTTACCAATCACAAAAGCTGTTTCCAGCTCAATGTCGAGTGATTTAGTTGGACCATAAACCGGCATTTCCGTATCAGCAGGTTTTTGCTGGCCTTTTGGCCGGTAGAAGGAATGTCCGCTAACACAAATACTGCTGGCACGTCCATGGTATCCCACAGGCAAATGTTTCCAATTTGGCATCAAAGCGTTTTTAGGGTCACGGATCATGGTGCCAATATTTGTTGCATGATCAATGCTGCTGTAAAAATCGGTGTAATCTCCAATCCTAACAGGCATAAGCATTTTTACGTCTGACTGTTTTTTGAAAACTTTATTGAAAAGCTCCTTATTATTTTTTAATCCAGAGTCATTGGAACTTAACAACTTAATAAGATCAGTCCGCACCGAATTTGTAACCTGTTTTCCAAGTTCTATAAAATCATTTAAATAGGCCTGCTCTAAAACAGACGGATCAAGTTTCAAAAGTCCGGCACCTGACAGTTCATAAAGATCAATGATGTATTCTCCAATAGCAGAACACGTGCGGTGTTTAACGGTTTTATCGGAATAAATTCCAAAAGGAATATTATGAATAGAGAAATCAGATTTAGTGTCTACTTCTATCCATGATTTTAAATTTTTATCCAGCATACTTAAGCAATTCGGGATTTAATATTTTCAACGAGATCCTGTACAAGATCTTTATTCGGTCCTTTGGCGGACAGGGCAATTTGCATAGCTTCTGTAAGCGTTTTTTCATCCAGCACACCTTCGCTGCTTTCCACCACTGATAAAGCTTCCAGGGCCAGCTGAAAATCGTCCTGTATTGCTAATTTTACGAAATCTAAAAAGTAGGGTGTAAAATCGAGACCGCACTCCCAGCAGGCGGCAGTCAGAATTGTTTTTTCACTGATTCTTTGTGCTGTATTCAGCGCATCCATCATCACCTTCTGAGAATTTGTTTCCTTCAGCTTTGAAAAGATCGCTTCACTTTCCTGCCTGGTAATATCCTTTTCCATTAAGGCTTCCAGAAGATCAGCTGTATTGTTTTCCTTTTTATTAAGGCCTTCACGGCCTATGATCAAAGTACTGTATTCCTCTTCGTTGAATAGTTTTTGAGGATCAAAAGCATCTTCCTCTAATAATTCTTCGGCTCCCATTTTTTCTCTTACATTAATTGTTTAATAATTTCTTCTACCGACATTCCTTCCGCTTCGGCTT
>JAYSYG010000438.1:0-4461 GCA_043716685.1 Sphingobacteriaceae bacterium
GCCTATTAAAGGTAGTTCCGTCATATCCTTTAATTGTTCAACAGTTTTGATCTTTGTGTAGAAAAAAGCACGCAGAAAAATTATTATTACCGACAAAATAAGCCCAAATGAAATAAATTGTTTTTCTATTTTCTGTTTGTCTGGTGAATCCACTCCCACATAACGCGGCTCCTCCACTATCTTTACATCGGGAACAATGCTCGCGCGTGCAATTTTTGTACTTGCTTTTTTCTCTAATAAGAAGTTATACAACTCTTCGCTTACTGTAGCTTGTCTCTGAATATTAAGAACATCCCGCTGTTTGCCCGGTATTAATTTTGCCTGGTTAATATAATCCAGGATTTCTGTATCAAGGCTGACAATTTGTTGGCTGGCAGCTTTACGAGCATTATTAATGTAAATTAAAAGATCTTGTTTTGTCTTCTTAATACTCGCTTTTAAATCAGTTACCACCGGATTAGTTTCTTTGGCAACATTATAAACCTTATTTAATTCTATTTGTTTGGTATAAAGATCATTTACGGCCTGGGTCATAAATCCACCTTTTTCAATTATAAATACGCTCGGTGGTAAAAACTGTGGGTCCTTATCCTCAATAATATATTTTTCCAGATCGTCTAAGGTGTTAACCTGCAATTGCATCTGAGATTTTTGACCGTCGTAGGTACTTATCTTTGTCAAAAAATCTCCTTGCTGCCATTCGAGGTTAATGATGGATTTTTTTTCCTTATAATTTTGCATAGTGTCTTCTATGCTTTTAAGAGAATAAGTGATCTCGTTCAATTGCCTGTCAATGTAGGCGATTGTTCTTTCGTTTAATTCGAATTTTGATTTTAGCTTACTTTCGGCATAAACACTGTTCAGCGTATCTAGAATCAATACCGCGCGTTCGGGAATAACGTCGTTCAGATCAACTTTCAAAATCTGGGTAAATTCAGGGTTCTCAACTTTTAAATTACTTCGTATTCCTGTAATTAAAAAATCTTTGCTATGGATACTAAATTGATAAAATATCTCTTTAAAAGATTCAGCTGTTCTTTCTGAAAAATTATCCACTCTTTCAATTTTAATTGGTAGATCTACATCTTCCAATGGCTTATTAAATTCTCCCTTTTTTATTTGTTTGACACCTTCCTGATCATAACTTATTTCAAAACTAGTATAGTTGAGGATTCTGAAATCAAACACCTGCTCATAAAATCCCGGATTAATAGTATTAACAATAATCTTGAAGGGCATTCCATTGAATTGTTCTGTCGTCCTTACTTTTCCAACAATAAAATAGGAAACCTGAAGCCTGTCCAGCAGCTTAACTACTACTTTGTCCGCTAAATCGTAAGACTGGATAATGCGTGTTTCGTTAGAATTGTCCACATAAGAACTAAAAGAATAAAAGCTGGCATCATTTAATACATTGTTTTTATAATAAGCATCGTCAGATTTAAGCAAAAACTCGGTAGAAGCTTTATAAACGGTTGTAAGTCTGTAGACGTAAAAAGTGCCTATGGCATAAAAAAGGGGTAAAATAAGCAACGGAACCCACCAATTGGATTTTAAAATGCGAAGAACAAGATTTAAGTCCTTTTGGGAAACTATGGCCTGTTTTTTATTGTTAGAGGGATTTGCCACCTTTTTATTTAGTTAACAAATATAAAGTTTTAATGGATAATTTGGAGGATTTAGGGATTTTTTATACATTTAGGCTTTGTAAACAATGAAAACCTTAAAATTCCTTTTTACTGCCTTATTCCTTTTAAGTTCGCAGTTTCTTATTTCCGCTCCAGCACCTCCTCCGAGCGGTACAACTGGTAGTCCGGCTTGCTGGCCTCCTCCCTGTGTTCCAATAGATACTGGCATTCTTTTTTTAATCGCCGCAGGAGCCATCTATGGTGCTAAAAAACTATACGATTCCCGCAAAACCGCCGAGATCATTTCCTAAATTTTCTTCTTTAATGAAGGCTACAATCAAATCAAACGCCTTTGTAAGATTTATTATTACTGCCGGCATTCTATACCTGGCGCTATATTTTTTATACCAATTCATAGTTCGACGTTATACTTTCTATGATCAGAAATTTATAAGCTTGATCATTCAATCTGCTGACTCCATTCTTAAAGGCTTTGGTTACAAAACGTTCAAAGTGCTCCAGGATCGTGATTTCCAGGTTATTGGAATAGATGGCTCCAATGGGGTTTGGGTTGGCTCCAATTGCAATGCCATTACACTCTTTTCACTGTTTATGGTATTTATAATTGCTTATCCGGGTAATCAAAAGCACAAATGGTGGTTTATCCTTGCTGGAATTATTACTATTCATTTTCTTAACGTTATGCGTGTTGTGGCGCTTGCCATCATTGCTAATTCTCATCCTCAATACCTCAATTTTAATCATACATACACATTTACTTTCCTGGTGTATTCCTTCATTTTTTCATTATGGATCATCTGGGTAAATAAATTTTCAATAAAAACGGATTGATTACTGATGAAAGCCAGGTACCTAATTCTGTTTTTCTTCCTGTTTGCCTTTTTGGGCTATTACAGGGAAATGTTCTTTGTGCAATTGAACATCATTATGTATGAAAAATATTACCATTCCGTTTCTCCGGTTCAGGTCACAACTGTATTGGATTTTTTTAAAAACTTTAGTTACGACACACTTTATTATTCAAAATATATCTACACTGTTATCTGGACGACAGCCTTTTTTGCAACAAGTTATTTTACAGTAAAAAAATTAACCGACAGGCCTTTTCTCCCTAAAGTTCTTATTTACACCTATTGTCTCATGTTTGCATTAGCTGCTATTTCAATGGCTTACGGCTTTTTTATAAACCAGCGCCTGCAGGACGATGAATATACGCTCAGCCGATGGCTATTGGGCATTGCGCAATCTCCAATTATTTGCTTAATTTTAGTGGCGTCAGAAAAATTGTATACTAAATCCTTTCAATCATGATCAAAAAAGATTCTACCATTTTTAAATTAATAAAAGAGGAGCTGCACCGCCAGACTTCAGGCGTTGAATTGATTGCTTCCGAAAATTATGTAAGCAACCAGGTAATGCAGGCCATGGGAAGTGTATTAACCAATAAATATGCAGAGGGCTTACCATTTAAACGCTATTATGGCGGATGTGAAGTGGTTGACAAAATAGAACAGTTAGCTATAGATCGCGCAAAAGAATTATACGGCGCTGAGTGGGTAAATGTTCAGCCGCACTCTGGCGCGCAGGCCAATGCCGCTGTTATGCTCGCCTGCTTAAAACCCGGTGATACCATCCTCGGTCTCGACTTGTCTCATGGCGGACACTTAACACATGGCTCGCCTGTAAATTTTTCCGGTAAGTTATACCACCCTGTTTTTTATGGTGTGGAGAAAGAAACAGGCATAATTAATTACGATACACTTGAAGCGACTGCAAAGAAAGAAAATCCGAAAATGATTATCTGTGGCGCCAGCGCCTATTCACGCGACTGGGATTATATCCGCCTTCGTAAGATCGCAGATTCAATTGGTGCCCTTTTAATGGCGGATATCGCACATCCAAGTGGCTTGATCGCTAAAGGAATTTTAAATGATCCGCTTCCGCATTGTCATATTGTAACTACAACAACACATAAAACCCTTCGTGGTCCGCGTGGCGGAATGATCATGATGGGTAAAGATTTTGAAAATCCTTTCGGTGAAAAAACACCTAAGGGGGAAACAAAAATGATGAGTAATGTATTAGACATGGCTGTTTTCCCAGGCACACAGGGTGGCCCGCTGGAACATGTAATTGCTGCCAAAGCCGTTGCTTATGGAGAAGCGCTGACGGATGATTATATGCATTATTGCATTCAGGTAATTAAAAATGCGCAGGCTATGGCCAAAGGATTTATGGATCTTGGTTACAACATTGTTTCAAAAGGTACAGATAATCACATGTTCTTAATTGATCTTCGTAATAAAAACTTAAATGGCAAAGAAGCACTTGCCGCATTAGAACAGGTAAACATTACCGTAAATAAAAACATGGTTCCTTTTGATGATAAATCAGCTTTTGTTACGTCTGGTATTCGTATTGGGTCTCCTGCCATTACTACCAGGGGATTAAAAGAAAAGGATTGTCTTAAAATTGTTGAACACATTGATAATGTTCTTAAAAATAAAGATAACGCGAAAGAATTGGCCAAGGTGAAAAAGAAAGTGAATACTATGATGGAGAAATATCCGTTGTTTCAAGTCGAGTAAACATCTAATGTTTAACCTGGCCGGAAATTTATAGCTTTAATTCTAACCACTAAAAATCTTAGTGGTTTTTTTATAGCATTTATCAGAAATTAAAATAAATAAAATTCTGCGTTCTCCCCCAAAAAAATAAGACAGAATAAAGAATAGTCAGGTACATAGTCCAACGTACTGTTTTTGAAAATAAAGCGCGCACACTGCTCTCCTTCTTAGAATTAACAAATTGC
>JAYSYG010000439.1:0-4454 GCA_043716685.1 Sphingobacteriaceae bacterium
CATCCAATTCCAGCGTTTCGGCCTTCAATGTGGTAAAAGGCTTTTTAAATATTTCCTTAAGCAATACATTCTGGCTTGATTATTTTAACTCCGTAAAAAATCTTAAGGACCTGGGATTAAAAAAAGTGAACAGCTCCGGCAAAACTGTTATGTTGGAATACTCTTCGCCAAATACCAATAAGCCGCTACACCTTGGGCATGTCAGGAATAACCTGCTGGGCTATTCTGTAGCGCAGATCCTAAAAGCCAACGGACATAAGGTAATCAAAACAAATATTATTAACGACAGAGGCATTCACATTTGTAAAAGTATGCTGGCCTGGCAGAAATTCGGAAATGGTGAAACCCCTGAAAGCTCACGAATGAAAGGCGACCACCTGGTTGGCAAATATTATGTGGAATTCGATAAAGCGAACAAGGCACAGATAGCGGAACTTATTACAGAAGGAAAAACAAAAGAAGAAGCGGAAAAAGGCTCTCCGCTTATGCTTGAAGCACAGGATATGCTACGCAAATGGGAAGCAGGAGATAAAGACGTTGTGAACCTCTGGAAAACCATGAACAGCTGGGTATACAAAGGCTTTGACGAAACTTATAAAATCCTCGGCGTAGATTTTGATACGTTATATTACGAAAGCAATACTTACTTATTAGGAAAAGAAGTCATTCAAGAAGGACTCGCAAAAAATATTTTTTATAAAAAAGATAACGGGAGCATTGCCATTGATCTTACAAAAGAAGGGCTAGATGAAAAAATTGTGCTGAGGGGTGACGGCACCAGCATTTATATTACGCAGGATCTAGGTACAGCCATCGAACGTTTTAAAACCTACCCTGAGCTTCAGCAACTCATTTATACAGTGGGTAACGAACAGGACTATCACTTCAAAGCTCTGTTTAAGATCCTCGAAAAACTTGGTTACGACTGGGCAAAAGAGTGTTACCACCTAAGCTATGGCATGGTTGAGTTGCCGGAAGGAAAAATGAAAAGCCGCGAAGGCACAGTGGTAGATGCAGATGAATTGTTACAGGAAATGTATGATACTGCCGAGGCAACCACCAAAGAACTTGGAAAGGTAGTAGGTTTTTCAGAAACAGAATTAAAAGAACTTTACAGGACAATTAGCCTTGGGGCGCTTAAATATTTTATGCTTAAAGTAGATCCTAAAAAGAAAATGCTGTTTGATCCGAAAGAAAGTATTGATTTTAACGGGCATACAGGGCCATTTATCCAGTACACGTACGCCCGTGTAAAATCGGTTTTACGTAAAGCCGAAATGGATTTTAGTTCAGACAATAAAAGCGTTCTGTTAAACCCGGTCGAAAAAGAAGTCATTAAAAGCATTTACGATTTTGCGGCAGTTATTGATGAGGCGGGAAAATCATACAGTCCATCGCTTATTGCGAACTATGTGTATGAGCTTACAAAATTATTTAACCGCTTTTACCACGAATTTTCAATTCTAAAGGAAGAAAATGTAGAAGTGAAAAAATTCCGTTTGCAATTGGCCCAACTCAGCGGAGAGGTTATTTCAACTGCTATGAACCTGCTTGGCATTAAGGTTCCGGAAAGAATGTAGATCAGTACGACTTGCAGGTCTACCAGTTCTACTAACCTGAGTTCCGTATCAGTTTACTAATAAAGGCTCCTGGCCGTTTTTGTATGAGCCGGTAACAGAAAAAACCCAGCTGGAAATTTTTTCGGTTCTACCTTTGTAGCAACACTCTCAATTATAAACTCTGCATCTTCAATAATCATTTTTAACGGCACAGCATTTGTCCTTGAAATATAATTGTAATAGTTGCCGTACTTATTCTTTATAAAAAGTTTAGCATCCACTCTTAATTTGGAGTTAAAATAATACTTATGTACACCGCTCCTGCAATTCAGAACCAACTCATCGCAGGGATAACCAAGAATAGTGATTACATTCTTATTTACTTTACTGCTTACTACTTCATCATCATGTATAGCAGCATCATTCCAGAATACGGTATCGGAGCTCGCCATTTTATTATAGAGTTTATTGTCCTTATTAATATACAGCTGCCATTGCGCAAACATGCCATTGGTAACCGTTTTATAATCGCCGTTCTTAATGTAATAATTATGCACAGAGCCAAGCATTGCCGCAAGCTGCTTCTCCTTTAACTTGGGGTTTTTACTTTTGTAAACATTGGCATATGTTATCTCGCCCTCAAAAGTAGGATTGGCGGTTTGTGCAAAAGCATTCGCGCCGCAAAATAAAAGGGCAAAAACAAATAGTGTCAGTTTAGGGATCATACTTTAAAATTTGGTTCAAGTTACAACAGTTTCTCTTTCCTGCCAAAAAAACGAGACTAAATCCCTTCCCATGCTTTTAAGCTATTATTATGTCAACCCTAAATTGTCGTCAAACCCTGACAGGGTTTTCCTTACTCTTCGCTAACCCTGTCAGGATTTTGCGCAAGAATACAATTAACTTAACTCTACTTTGACCTCTTCCTTGTTTTTGCGTTTCAGGATAAATGAAGAGATCAGCACTACGAGAATTCCTACAGGAAGAATTTCCATATAGGTTAATAATATTACAAAGAGTGGGTTTTTATACATTTCTTTGTATCCGGCCATTTCTTTGATCTGTTCGTTTATTTCGTTCTGGCTGGCCCCGGACTCTTGTACTTGTTTTAGGATATGAGCAGAATATTTCTCCATGAAATCGGGTATAAACATATAATATTCGATCACCCATGTAACCACATAAGCTGTAGAAGCAATAAGGGTGATATAAAGTCCGGTTGTAAACGCTTTGCCAAAGGTAATATACCCATTACCGTGGCGGTCTCTTGCATTTTTAATACCAACAAAAACCAGTGAAAAAGCAAGAATCATGGAAGCATAACCCAGTAACATTCCTCCTTCATGCTCAGCATTCTTAGAATAATAAGCCATTGAAATAGCCATAATTGCACTTACAATAAAGCCGGCGATCAGGCCACAAACGATTACATTTTTTCTCATTTTATTTTTTTTAATAGATTAATAGTGCACAAATTTCAACTTCCATTTCCCTTTTTCCCTCATACTTTTGAGTGATTTTATTTCATTCTTGCATTTTCACCCATAAGTTGAAGTACATTATTCTATTATATTCAGGCGTTTAGCCTTTTCAATAGCCTGGGTTCTTCTTTTTACATCCAGCTTCTCGAATACTTTGGATGAATGCGTCTTAATTGTATTCAAAGAAACAAATAAATGTGCAGCAATTTCCTGGTTGCTCAGACCCCTTGCCATTAAGTTTAAAACCTCCAGCTCGCGCTTACTCAAACCGAGTTTATCACATTCCTCCCGGTTCACTACAAATTCGACTGCATTTCTGAAAATCGTTTTTTCTACCACAATGGTTTCCTTTTTAGGCTTCGCCAGTTTAAGTGCCAGCCAGATTCCCAGACCGGTAAATATCATGGCAATTGTTCCAATATAAATTTCGAGGGCGTGGTCAACGATCACAAAACGCCATTCCAGCCACTTGAGCAGGAAGAGCAAACAGGCCAGGGAAAACCCATACAACACAGCAGATTTATGTTTAAGGAACCACTCCATACTACCAGATTTCAGTCTAAGAAGTTGTCTAAAAATGATTTCAAATACCTATTATGTGACTTTTTAAGCCATACTTCGTTATGTTTTTTGACCGTAGTTGCTCCACTATGGCCTTCAAAACAAGCCTCGTCTGACTCAAAAATCCAGCAAAATATTTCATAGAACTCATTTTTAGACAACTTCTAAGTTAGAATGCTAAATTAATGAAAGGCTCTTAAATTTAAGATCAAAACTTTGCGAAAACATCCTTATTCCACTATTTTTACCCTTTATGATCACCACATTTACACTCCACCACAACCTGCCGAACGCGCAGGAAACTATTTATACGACTTTACTCGATTTTAAAAAATTCGGAGAAGTGCACCCCTTTATGACTGAAGTAACAGTTATTAAAGAAAACCTGCCTGAATACATTGAATACAGTATTGTGGAAGAAGTCTATTTTTTAGGCTTCATCAAAAACAATCCCACTTACACAGCTAAGGTGATGGAGATAGAAAGAAACAAACACATTCGTTATACTTCATCCATTAAAAAATTTATTTTTCTTACTATAGATATCACACTTTCAAAGAATAAGAACGGCTCATTGCTGGTTACAGAAAAATTTGAGATAAAAAGCAACAAACTAATGGGAATGATCTTTGGGAACATCCTCAAAAAAGCGCATTTGAAATTTTTTGAAAACATGAAAAAACTCTTGTATACCAGCGTGGAAGATGTGCAATTAAGTTAAGTACTGCCAATTAAAGCACAGTAAATTTTAGAAATTAAACCTTTTAAAACATTGGTATGTATCCACATATTATTCTCGATTGGCGTTTAGATTACGTCTCGGATAGTGTGAATCCGCCCGCTTCATGGCCGC
>JAYSYG010000440.1:0-13353 GCA_043716685.1 Sphingobacteriaceae bacterium
GAAATTTGAGTTTACGGTGAATTTATTTGCAAAAAAACTTGTGTTCCGGAAAATACAAGCAAATACTGCAAACGTAGATCTTTTTTATAAGGCAAACACGCTTAATATTAGATCTGCTTCCCTGAATACCTGCGACGGCAAGATCCTTGCAAAAGCAATGGTAGAAGATTTTAGTAAAGTTAATGCTGATGTATCTATTCAGAATGTAAATGTAAATAAGCTGTTCGATCAGTTCGAGAATTTTGGCCAGGAAGCGATTGTAAGCGATAACCTGAAAGGGAACATTAGCCTGGAAGCAAAATTTAAGACCAATCTGGATGAAAAAATGAATTTGAAACCGGAGACAATGGTGGGGGATGTGAAATTAAAATTGATAAACGGACACCTGATAAATTTTGAACCAATTCAGAGCCTGTCAAACTTTCTTTTCAGGAACAGGGATTTTAATGATGTCGCTTTTTCTGAGGTAAACGAAATTTTTAAACTAAGGGGTTATGAGATGCAGATAGAAGAGCTCGAGATCGGGTCAAATATCCTTAATCTTTATGTGGTTGACGGACTTTATAATTTTAAAGGGAATTCTAACGTCAATATCCTGATCCCCTGGAGTAATCTAAGGAAAAGGGGTAAAAATTACATTCCAAAAAGTTCGGGCGAAAGCGCTGAAAATACCAAAGGAGTAAAACTGAATTTTAACGGCCCAAGTAAAAAAATGAAGATAAGTCTTGGCCATAAAGACCAGACAAAGCGGTTTACCTGATGTTCAAAGATTTAAATTTGTAGCTATCAAGATCTATAAAACCAAACCAAACAGTTTTAGCGATTCATTACCCATTTAATTCTTCCTTGCAATATCTTTAAATACTTCCGGCCATAGTACTTTCCAGCCTTCTCGTTTCGCTACACGCACAATAATAATGTTTTTTTCAGGATACATATAAAGGTACTGACCAAAAAGCCCCTGCGCAAAAAAATCACCCGAAGGTTTAACCACGTATGAATTTGGGATTTCAGCATAAGGATCTATGTAATAAGGCTTTTGAATAGTGGTACTGTCTTTTGTGGGAATATGATCGCGTGTGTGCCACCAATGGTTGGAATAGACAAAATTATTTTTTCGTGTTGTGAATGTATACGCCTGTTTTACCCAGTTTTCGGAAAGCAATTGTTTACCGTTCCAATTCCCTTTGTTTATGTATAGCCGCCCAAGTTTTACGTAGTCGAGAGCTCTTCCGTTAATGCAGCAAAACGCTTTTTCAGTTTGGTGTCTTTTGCTATCGATGCTCCAGCTGGCATCAAACTCCATTCCCAGCGGTGTCCATATTTTTTCCTGCAGATAAGTTGTAAGTGGCCGGCCCGTTGCTTTTTCAAGGATCATACCCAAAAGCTGTGTATTTAAACTGATGTATTTAAACTTTTTTCCTGGCTCTTCTTCCATCTTTAAATGTTTCAGATATTTTTTTAAATGGGTGCCATAATAATATTTGGCAATATCACCAAAGGGGTTAAAATAATTCTCACCGAATTTTATTCCCGAGCGCATGTCGAGCACATGCTGAATAGTAACCTTTTGAAATTCTTTTTTGTCCAGAAAGTCCAGATAGTTGGTAATGGGTTCGTCGGTATTTTTGATATACCCCTCGTCTATAGCTATTCCGATCAAAGCAGAGATAAAAGACTTGGACATGGAAAAAGAAGTAGTGACGCTTGATTTATCCTTATGAGAATGGTACCACTGGTATAGAATGCTGTCATTGCGAATAATAAGAAAGGCAATGGTGCCTGTTTTTTTTAAAGCATCTTCTAAAGGATAGTGACTACGCTTTCTGGTAAGAATTTCTGGCAGATGTAAGCTTTGTGTTTTTGTGCCATCAATAAAATAAAAAGGATCAGGCGAACGATGCAATTCCTGTTTCGGAAATTTTTTATAGTCCCTTACATCTGCAAAATTGTAAATAAAAAAGCGTGCAACGTGGCAGGATTGAAAAACAAAAAAAAGGACAAGCAGAACCGGAACTTTTTTGATCATCTGAAATAATTATTTAAAGGTTCAGCAACCGTGGAGTTAGGCTGGTTGATCTTTAGCAACTCACAAATGGTTGGCGCAATCTGCGTTATAGTTATATAGCTGTAATTTTCGCCTTTAGGAATTCCGGTTCCGTAAAAAATAATTGGAATATGGGTATCGTAATTATAAGCGGCTCCATGCGTAGTGCCTTTATCCGAATGATCCATCCATCCTGGCAGGTAAATGATCGCAATGTCTCCGCTGAGCTTGTGATTGTATCCATTTTGTAAAAGTGCACGGTAATCATTCTTGTCAAAAGCCATATTTTTGAGTACTATTGAAGAGTAGGCTTCCGCGATTCCTGGAAGTGTTACCAGGAAAGCGCATAAATGTTCTTCTACTTCTGTTTTATTTAACTTCAGCTCAGAGATTTTTTGCGCGTTTAAAAACACCTGTTCATTGCTCACGTTCGCTAATAACAAACTATCGCCGTAATTTGTTTTAAGAAAAGCCCTGATTTCCTTTATTATTTGTTTTTCTTTAATGTAGCCGGCTGGAATTTTGTAATCCATTAAATGATTGGGAACGTCTGCTCCGCCGTGATCAGCTGTTAAGAATACCAGGTAGTTGTTTTTCCCAAGCTCTTTATCCAAAGCATTTAAAAGCTCTTCCAGGTCCTTGTCCAGACGCAGGTAAACATCTTCTGTTTCTATTGCGCGGGTCCCAAAATAATGCCCTACATAATCTGTGCTTGAAAAACTGATGCACAACATATCTGTTTCACTTCCTTTACCTAACTGCTCATTCAAAAGGCATGCAATGGCTACATCTTTTGTAAGGGAGTTTCCGGCGGGAATAGATTTAATAATTCCCCAGTTATTTTTATCCAGCTGTTTTTTAAAATCGTATGGGAAAACCGGTTTTTCTTTTCCAGGCGCGCCTTCGTAGTTATTATCGTCTGAAAGGGAGTTCGAGTACGTTTCAATGGGGTAAAGTGTTTTCCAGCCCTGCTCAATGTACGTTTTGGTAAATTTCTGCTCATTAAATTTTTGAAGCCACAGGGGTAATTCCTTCATATACCAGGTAGAGGAAATAAAATCGCCGGTTATATCGTCAAACCAGAAAGCGCCATTAGCAGCATGTCCTGCGGGTAGAATAGAACTCCGGTCTTTTAAAGCAACTGAAAATACTTTTGCCTTTTGATTGGAGCTCATTTTTAGTTCATCGCCAATAGTTGAACTCAACTGGTTTTTCGGCGACATCTTTCCGTTTTTGCCCGAAGAGCCTACTGTTTCAACAGTGCTGTCCTGCACACAATACGTAACGGTGGAATTCTTTTTCAAGAACCAATCGTTGCCAATAATGCCATGGGTACGAGGCGAAGCTCCCGTATAAATACTTGCATGCCCCGGTCCAGTATACGTTGGAACATAATTATAATGCGCATTTTTAAAATGGTAGCCCTGGCTTATGAGTCTCTTAAAACCTCCATTGCCATAGCGATTCCAGTACCGGTAGATATAATCGTTCCGCATTTGATCCACTACAATTCCAACAACAAGTTTTGGTTTCGAAACGGCCACACTTTCTTTTCCTATCTGTGCGGGTACAAGAAAACTTTTTAGCATAAAGAAAAGAATGCTAATACGAACTACTTTTTTTTTCATTAATCTAATTTTTGAAAAACAGAATTGTTGCTGATGTATTCGGGAACAAGATCTTTCATGCGTTGCACGATGAGTTCGTTATTTTGCGTATCGAATGATTTGATAAGCTCTTCAATGATCACATTTACATCGGCATAATCGTATTCCCGCACTTTACCGATAAGGATCTGGCTGTGATGTGTCGGCAATGTATTTTCGTTGTTTGCAAGCAACTCTTCGTAGAGTTTTTCACCAGGGCGAAGCCCTGTATAAACAATGCTAATATCCTTTCCTTCTTTCATACCTACCAGCAGAATCATTTTACGCGCCAGGTCAACTATCTTTATAGAATCGCCCATGTCAAACACAAAGATCTCGCCCCCTTTTCCAATGGCTGCGGCTTCAAGCACCAATTGTGTGGCTTCGGGAATGGTCATAAAGTAACGCGTAATATCGGGGTGCGTAATGGTTATTGGCCCGCCCTGTTCTATTTGTTTTTTAAATCGTGGGATCACTGAGCCGTTAGAGCCGAGTACATTTCCAAAGCGTGTTGTAATAAATTTTGTACTGGAGTTTTTTCCGAGACTTTGAATATAAATTTCTGCAATACGTTTACTGGCCCCCATAACATTGGTGGGATTTACTGCTTTATCAGTACTTACAAATACAAAGCGCTCTACGTCATGTTCATGAGAAAGATCTGCAAGGGTTTTTGTTCCGAGTACATTCGTCAGGATGGATTCGGAAGGATTATTTTCCATCATTGGAACGTGTTTATAAGCCGCAGCGTGAAACACGATCTGTGGCTTAAAGGTAGTGAACACATTTTTCATGCGGTCATGGTTCCGGACATCGGCCATTATCACTTCGTAAGGAGGTTTGATCAGTTTGTCTGAAAACTCCAGATCAAGTTCATGCAGAGGACTTTCAGACTGGTCGAGGAGGTAGATCTTTTTCGGACCAAATTTAGAGCATTGCCGGGCCAGCTCACTCCCAATGCTCCCAGCAGCCCCGGTAATAAGTATGATCTTATTTTTTAACTGAGCCTGGATCATATCTGTGTCCAGTTTAATAGGTTCCCGCTCAAGAAGGTCTTCAATGCGGATGCTTTTGATCTGGTTAAAACTTAGCTCTCCGTTGATCCATTTTGCCGCGGGTGGAACATTTAAAACACGCACATTGTTCTCAAGGCAAATATCTGTGATCTGGTTTTTCTTTTTTATTGAAATTTTTTGTATGGAAATAATTACAAACTCAACCTCGTTCAGCTTTATTAATTCCTCCATTTTATCCTGGCCATAGACAAAAACACCTTCCATGCTCCTTCCGTGTTTTTTTTCGTCATCGTCAACAAAACCAACAACCTTATATTTTATGGCAGCATCGCGGTCGAGGGTGCGCTTGGTAATGATCCCCGATTCGCCAGCGCCATAAATGATTACATTCATTTTTTCACGGGTAGGATTTTTTATCTCAAAGTATAAGGCTTTAACTGCAAGCCGGGAGCTGATCATCAAAAACAAAGAGACAAGAGCATCAATAATTACGACGGAATTAGGAATAAAATAATAACCGTTTACAGATAGCGAAACCAGGTTAAGGATAAAAACCAGTATACTTCCACTCAGGATCACGGAAAAGATCCGGATCGTATCCCCAGTGCTGGTATATCGCACCACCCCTTTATAGGTTTTAGAAATAGCGAATGAGCTTAATCGGATTCCCAGAACAATTAAAAAATCGTAAGGAAGATTTCTTGCATCATTTTCTGGAATGGATGAAAAATCAAAACGGATAACGAAGGCAAGGCTCAATGCAAACGCACAGATAAGCGTATCAATAAACAGTATTGACCAGCGGGGTAAATTATATTGCCAGAAAAGTTTAAATATACGATACATAGATCCTTGTAAAAATACTTATTTTTTTTGAGGTTCGGGTTCTCTTAACGGCTTTGTACCCTCTAATATTACGCTGATTAAATTTTGAATAGTTGGGCATTTTAGATACATTTGGGTTCAGCCCTTTGGTTTATGGCAGTAAACATTTCATTTCTTTATACCCCTGTTGCCCTCCGCAAGGTTTGCCTGACTCTTGTTTTGTTTTTTTGTTATGGTAGTTTTTTTTCTCAAAAAGAAGTAATGGCACAGGCTGATAAACTCTTTGGCGAAAAGAAATACAGCGAAGCAATTCCGCTTTATGACAAATTATATGAAAAGAAGAAGGACCGTGCAGTTTTATTAAAGCTTGCAGATGCCAACTACTTAAACGAAAATTATCCCCAGGCACAAAGGTATTATGCAGAGTATTTCAGGGATAGTGTATATGAGAATATCCCCCAGTTTATAGATTATGCAAATGCAACTAAACTTACGGGTAAAATTCACCTTGCAGTTAAATTGTATCAAAAAATTTACGAGATCACCCAGGATGAAAAAGCAAAAAACGAATACGACTTTTACAAATATTATATTGACAATTTGCCAAATGTAAAGGTCTACGATCTTGATGCTGAATATAACTGCATTACACTCGATGCCACTGAGTCCCAGGATTCTATTGCAGTTCCATTGTTTTACCTTTGGGAGTTTGATGATGGAAAAACAGAAGAAGGGTTAATAATAGAACATTGTTTTCAAAAAAGTGGAGAACACAAGGCGGTATTGAGCATAAGAGATCTGTCAACAGGTATCGTTAAAACCAATGACACCACCCTGAGTTTTTTTATTGACAGTCCGCCTGTTCAGTTTATTGCGCCACAAATTGGCAAAAGATATTTTTACCTTGACTTTGATGCAAGCCCGGTGGAAATTCCGGGTTATACTATTGTTGACTACGTTTGGGATATGGACAACGGAGAAGTTGTGCGTGGAAAAAAGATAAAGCACCGCTTTAATGAAAGCAGGGATTACCATGTGAAATTAACGGTGATCGCACAAAGCAAATACACAACTAATAAAGAAATTTATTCTTCAACAAAGAAAGTTGAGATCAGGGAGAACTATGAAATGCCAAGTAAAAAATTCTCAGACGCGTTAAATGAATCAAAATAACTCATATAAAAAGATACTCTTCCTTACACTTGTTTTTTTTATCTCGTGTAAGCAGTTTGGGCAGGAAGTGCCCTCTTCGCAGGAGAACATTCCTTACTTAGTAACCTTCGGAATGAATTCCGATCATTCCTGGGGTGATGATGATTTTTCGCAAACCGTTTTCTTTTCTATTCCAAAAAGTCAGACGGCACCGGTGTACCTGCGCATATTTGACCCGGAAACAGGAGGAGAACTCGATGAGATCAACCAGGGCTGGGATACAAAAATGAAGTATTCCGTTTATGGTGGCAAGGATGCATATTCTGATAAGGATGCCCGCAATGTAAATCCAATAGGCAATTATAAGAGTGGAATTTTGATAGAAGCCCGCATATTTGGAAATGAACCTGCCACTGATCAGAAATGGATTACCATGGGGCCATTTAATCCAACGCAGGGCGAGTTTGTTTCAGAACTCGATAGTTACGTGATAAAAGTTATTATTGACGGGATGAAAGGAAATGACGGCAATATTTATAAATTATTCTTAAGTACTAAAAACAATGAAAACGTAGCGGTTGAGGGAGCGAATGCCTTTGCGTATGAATACTCAGTGCGTCTACAGATGGTAGCCAAATCAATTGCCCATATTTATCCTTTTGCTGATAATCTTGTTACCAGTTTTAATATCCGTTGTTTTGATTTTGATGAGGACGGTCAGATCAAACTCTATTCTTCAGTAAAAAACGGACACCTGGTAACAACTAACAATAATAATGAGTGGAGCATTAGCAACCATCCGATTAAGGAGGAAGAAAAAAACAAGTGCCTTGATCTCCAGATCGTGAAAAAGGGTGATTTTAGAAATGATATTGTGTTTTACATAACCAATGAATACGACATAGCGGTCCCGTTTTATGCAGCACCATTGGGCGGAGTTCCCAGATATAAGTATAAAATAAAAGTAAAAAGCACAATTAAGCCTAAGTAAGACAATGAGCTTAAAACTAAGATTAGTATTCGTATTCTTCTTTTTATTTGGCGCAATTATTTCACAAAAATTTACGTCGCGTGTCTTTTCAACAGATCAGGGTTTACCTGACTCTTACGTGTATTCCGTATTGCAAGATAACGACGGCTTTTTATGGATCGCCACAGGTAAAGGACTCGTTAAATTTGACGGACAGGTTTTTTTGCAATACAAACTTAATGATACTGCCCAGGACGATATAATCTATTCAGGCGCGCTGGATTCAAATAATGATCTTTGGTTCGGAACATTCAGCGGTAAGATATATAAGCTGGACAGAAACAAAAACAGGTTGAAAAAATATCCTTTCAGTATTCGGGGTTCTGTAAATAAGATCATTGCTTCGAAAGGAGCTAAACAACTTTATTTTTTTTCAAAGGCTTCGGGTATTTATGTGTTGAAAAATAACAAGCTGGAAGTAGTGAGTGTTAGCCAGGAGTACCAGGTTAACGCGGTAGAAGAAATTGACCATAACACTCTTTTAATGGGTACAAGCGAAGGTCTGTTACTGCTAAATGTTGCAAAAAACGAAACACAAAAACCCGTAGGTTTAGAATTTGAGATCAACCAGATCCAGGCCCTGCACAAGAAAAAAAACACGTTCCTGGTCTCGTCGCATGGCAAAGGAATTATAGAAATTGAAATCAAAGAGGATAAAAGCGTTCAGATCTTAAAAATTAACGGCATCGTAACAACTGTTTTTCCGGAAGGATTAAGCACGTTTTGTTTTAATGAGGAAAATAACGATCTATATGTTGGAACAAACAACGAAAGGTTTGCCTGTTTAAATCTTAAGACAGATAAATTAAAGGTGATTGACGAAAATGATTTTAAAGCAAATATTAACACCATTTTTATTGATAAAGAATTTAATATTTGGATCGCAACCACCGGACAAGGAGTGTATCGTTTTTTCAGAAAAGAGTTTGAGCTTATTTCTCTCAATAATGAATCTATATTCTCGATTACCCAGGATAGTAGTGGTTTGACCTATTTTGGAACACGTAAAGGTATTGTAGTATATAATGCGCAAGGAGAAATCGTTAAACGCCTGGAACGGATTGATGCAAAAGAACTGGGAAAAATTAATGCGTTGCATTGCGATAAACAGAACAAACTCTGGATTGGTACAAACGACAAGGGACTGATTGTAATAGATCTGGTTACTCTAAAAGTGCAGGATATGGAATTCAGTGAAATTCCTAATATTGCCATAAACGCTATAAACGCAAACACTGGAGATGAGATCCAGGTATGCACTAACCTGTCTGGCGTTTATAATTATTCCGGCACAAGGCTCAAGAATCATTTTTCAGTCCAAAATAGCTTACTCCATAACAATATATATTCTTCCATAAAAAGTAAAACAGGTAAAATTTATTATGCTACCCATAACGCCTCTTTTAATTTTTCACAGCACGACCAGATATATGAAATAGATATAAAGGATAACGGGCTTATTTCGGATTTTAATGCGTTTGCAGAAAGCCGGGATGGCACTCTGATTATTGGTACGAATGGAGAAGGGATCTATAAGTTGAAGGACACGACCATCAGGTCGTTTGCACTTAATTCCAAACTTAAAACTAAATTTTGTAAGGGCCTGGTATATGACGCTGAACAGAATTTATGGATCGTGATGGGAAAAGACCTGTATAAGTATTATCCGAAAGAAAATATACTAAAGGAGATAGAAGTTGAAACGAATAGCACCGCCCCATTTAACCTTAATGCGCTCTATAAGAATAAACAAGGAGACTTGTACTTTGGAACTGCTAATTATGTTATTTTTTATAACCACAACAATCCGAAAATTAATTCTAATCTTTTACCCCACTCCTATTTACTGGATTTAAAAGTCAACGATTCACTTATGGATATTTCAAAAAATCTTGAATTATCAAATGGGAAGTATTCGTTTAAATTTGAGTACTCGGCCCTGAGCCTTAAAAACTCAGAAGAGGTGAGGTTTAAATATCTTTTAGAAGGCAGAGACGAAAACTGGACAGAGCTTGCTAAATCGCGAAGGGCCGAATTTTCTAATTTACAGGATGGCTCCTATACATTTAAAGTGATGGCATTTAACAGTGAGGGGTTTTCAGAAACAACTGCTACCGAATTTAGTTTCACTATAAAAAAACCATTTTGGAAGACGGCTCTTTTCTGGATTCTTTTAAGTTGTATCCTGATAGCACTTGTTGTATTGATCATTCGTGTAAGAACAGTGTCTTTAGTGAAAGCTAAAGACCGATTAGAATATATTGTGGAAGAAAAAACCCGCGAGTTAAGAGAAGAGAAAGAGATTGTTGAAGAAAATAACAAAATCATTGAGGAACAAAATAGTGAGATAAGAGATAGTATTACTTACGCTAAACGGATCCAGGATGCATTGCTTCCCGGAAAGGAATTGTTTGGAAAAGAAAATGCGGATATGTTTGTTTTTTATCAGCCAAGAGATATTGTGAGCGGTGATTTTTACTGGTTCGGAGGAATAAACGGGTTAAAGATAATTGGAGCAGCAGATTGCACGGGCCATGGAGTTCCAGGTGCTTTAATGTCGATGATAGGAACCACATTGTTGAATAAAATAATACTGGAGAGAAAAATTACGAACCCGAAAGACATACTACAGGAGCTGGATACAGAAATTAAACAGGCGCTCAAACAGCACACGGAAGACGCTACACGAGACGGGATGGATATCTGCCTCTGTTGCCTGGATACAGTAAATAACAAATTAATATATGCGGGTGCTATGCGCCCTCTATTATTTGTAAGGAATGGTGAACTACAGGAATTCAGTCCTACAAAGCATGCGATCGGAGGATTTAGCTATGGAAAAGTTAAGGAGTTCGAAGAACTAATAATAGATACACAAAAGAACGATATGTTTTATCTTTTCTCCGATGGTTATGCTGATCAGTTTGGCGGTGAGAAAGGAAAAAAATTAATGCTTAAGAGGTTTAAAAAGTATCTGCTGAATGTTTCGCAATTGGAACTGGGTAAACAAGAAGAAAACTTAAAGCGTATTTACAATGACTGGAAAGCAGGCTTCGATCAGGTGGATGATGTGTTGGTGATTGGTGTTAGGATATAGTTTTTGCCACAGATTACACGGATTTCATAGATGCATATTTTTTATCAAATAAATTTGAATCGATTTTACTCTTTGTAATCTGCGAATCAGATAGATTTCTATCGAATCTGTGGCTAAATATCAAGATAAGCCATCAACCCATGCAAGCCGCCCTCTCTCCCAAACCCACTTTCTTTATAGCCACCAAAAGGAGATGTGGGATCAAATTTATTATATGTATTAGCCCAGACAACGCCTGCTTTTAATTTTGTTGTCAGGTTAAAGATCTTTGAGCCCTTGTCTGTCCATATGCCTGCGCTTAAACCATAAGGAATATTATTTGCCTTTTCAATTACTTCTTCAATCGTACGGAATGTCTGAATAGCCAATACCGGTCCGAATATTTCTTCCCGTGAAACCTTGTTGCTTTGCGCCACATTTAAAAACAAAGTAGGCTTACAAAAATTCCCTTTTTTTGGAAGGATACAATTTGACTGATAGATTTCTAATCCTTCCTGAATTCCAACTTTGAGATAGTTGTTTATTTTTTGAAGTTGTTCTTTACTGTTAATGGCCCCTATGTCGGTGTTCTTATCGAGCGGATCACCCACTATTAATGTTTCCATTCTTGCTTTTAGTTTATCAATAACCTCCTTCGCAACATTTTCCTGCACAAATAAACGTGACCCGGCGCAGCAAACATGACCCTGATTAAAGAAGATGCCATTCACAATGCCTTCTACAGCCTGGTTGATAGGAGCATCGTCAAAAATAATATGGGCAGCTTTGCCTCCAAGCTCAAGCGTTAATTTTTTGCCTGTACCGGCAACTGATTTTTGAATACTCTTTCCAACTTCGGTGCTTCCGGTAAATGCAATTTTATTTATATCCGGGTGATTCACCATCGCTGCACCCGTGTCACCGAATCCAGTAATAATATTTACAACTCCCGGTGGAAGATCGCAATCGCGTATAATTTCAGCAAGCTTTAGTGCTGTTAGGGAAGTACTTTCTGCTGGTTTTAAAACGACGGTATTGCCGGTTGCTAGCGCTGGCGCAATTTTCCAGGCTGCCATTAAGAAAGGGAAATTCCACGGTATAATTTGTGCGACCACTCCCAGAGGTTTTGGTGTTTTATTTGGGAACGCATAATTCAATTTGTCGGCCCAGCCTGCATAATAAAAAAAGTGATTTGCTGCCGCAGGAATATCGAAGTCGCGGCTTTCACGTATAGGCTTTCCACCATCCATACTTTCAATAACAGAAAGCTCACGCGCTCTTTCCTGGATAACGCGCGCAATCCTGAAAATATATTTAGCCCGTTCTTTGGCTGGCATTTTTTTCCATACGTTTTCATAAGCCTTTCTGGCTGCTAAAACCGCACTATCAACATCTTTAGTACTTGCCCGTGCAACCTCCGCTAATTTTTCTCCGGTAGCAGGATTGTAGCTTGCAAAATATTTTTTACTGGTTGGTTTTACAAATTTCCCATTGATGAATAATTCATAACGCGGGTTTATTTGTATATGGTCTTTGGATTCGGGAGCCGGGTCGTAGTCCCAGATGAATTCGGACTCGGAGGAAGATATTTTTTTTGCCACAGATTTAACAGATTTAGTGTTATTAATATTTTTTTGCAACAGGGCCGATAGCTATCTGATTCACAGATTTTTTAATGAAAACTGATGAATCTGTGGCAAGTTTTAGTATTATGTTAAGATCACCCTTTTATATTTCAAACTATTCTCTCCAAAATTAATAAGTAATCCTACTTTGCATTTAGATACAGCAAGATAATTTATTAATTGTTTCATGTTCTCTTCAATGACCAGATTCTGAGCTTTTACTTCAACAACAACTTTATCTTCCACTACAAAATCAGCTTTATAATTGCGTGGGATTTTTACGCCTTTGTAAAACATTTCATATTTTTTCTCCCGGTTGAAATGGAGTAGTCTTAACCCTAGTTCTATGGATAAGCAATCTTTATAAACAACTTCAAGAATCCCTTCCCAATAGTACTATGCACCTCCATTGAAGCACCAATAATAGTATAAGTTAATTGGTTCAATTCGCTATTACCATATCCCTCAATTATATCAGCAGTGTTATTAATCTCATATTCTTAAATAACATAATCCTTTATTTTATTATTTGTATCCATTCTAAATTCGATCTAATCTGCTTAATCTGTGGCTTAAAGAAAGATTAATCAATACTAATATAATCCTTGCTATAATATGCTCCGTGTTGTTCCTTCCCAAGTTGCAAAATAATATCATTCGCTAAACTACTCGCCCCGAAACGAAAATACGCGTTCGTCATCCATTTTGGCCCAAGTGTTTCGTAGAGCATAACTAAATACTGAAGCGCGCTTTTGGCAGTTGAAATTCCTCCGGCGGGTTTCATCCCAATAATTTTATTTGTTTGAAAATAAAAATCTTTAATAGCTTCCAGCATTACCAATGTTACTGGCATAGTGGCGGCAGGCTGAATTTTTCCTGTTGAGGTTTTAATAAAATCCGCCCCGGCATACATGGCTATTTCGCTCGCTTTTCGCA
>JAYSYG010000045.1:0-2463 GCA_043716685.1 Sphingobacteriaceae bacterium
GTCCTCAAATTTAGCCGCCCATTTGTTATAACAATTCAACTCTGTTTGTTTTTCATTTTGTGAAATGCAATTAATGGAGAGTAGCAGTGCGCTTAATAAAACTATTTTTTTCATACGTTTATTCTCTGGTTATTTTGTTAAAACGGCAGGCTTCAGAATTACCCGATTCTCTGCCTTTCATCATCTTAAATGAATATCTGTGAGCTAAAACAACTTATCTGTAAGTGAATAATCAAACCTACAAAAAAAATTAAAAATTCTGAAATTAAAATTCATTTTAAATTGGTTAATTTGCAGGTATGTTGGTAAAAACATTCGGATACGCGGTTCAGGGTATAAATGCTACTAAAATTACGGTTGAAGTTAATATAAACACGGGCGTTAATTTTTTTCTCGTAGGCTTGCCTGATAATGCTGTTAAAGAGAGTCATCAACGTATTGACACCGCTTTGAAAGAGCATGGTTATAAAATACCGGGGAAACAAATTACAGTAAACATGGCCCCTGCAGATATCCGTAAAGAGGGGTCTGCCTACGATCTTACTATTGCCATGGGAATTCTGGCAGCAAGCGAGCAAATTCCCGCAGAAAAAACCGCTGATTATGTAATTATGGGCGAACTGGCCCTTGATGGTGAATTACGCTCTATCAGAGGCTGCCTGCCCATAGCCATAAATGCAAGGCAGGACGGCTTCAAAGGAATTATCCTCCCAACTTCGAATGCAGCAGAAGCAGCTGTGGTAAGTGGGCTGGAAGTGAGATACGCTTCGAATATAAAAGAAGTTATTGATTTTTTTAAAAATGAAGGGGAATTGCCACTCGCCGAGATAAATCTTGACGAAGCTTTTACAAATAAAAGTGAATCCATTGAATTTGATTTTTCGGATGTAAAAGGCCAGGAAAATATTAAACGCGCTTTGGAAATAGCAGCTGCAGGTGGGCATAACGCTATTTTAATTGGTCCGCCGGGTGCTGGAAAAACAATGCTTAGTAAGCGTTTGCCCAGCATTCTTCCACCCTTTACATTAGAAGAGGCGCTCGAAACCACTAAAATACATAGTGTTGCGGGGAAAACAGGTAAATCGGCCAGTGGACTCGTTACACAACGGCCTTTCAGAACTCCGCACCACACCATAAGCGATATCGCGCTTGTAGGGGGAGGAAATAATCCACAACCAGGAGAAATAAGCCTGGCCCATAATGGTGTGTTGTTTCTTGATGAATTACCTGAATTTAAAAGAACAGTGCTGGAAGTAATGCGCCAGCCAATAGAAGACAGGGTTGTTACGATCAGCCGCGCAAAATTCAGCGTGGAATATCCTGCCAGTTTTATGCTTATTGCAAGCATGAATCCCTGCCCCTGCGGTTATTATAACCATCCTGAAAAAGAATGCGTGTGTGCACCGGGCATTGTGCAAAAATACCTCAACAAAATCAGCGGGCCTTTATTAGACCGTATCGATCTGCATATTGAAGTTACACCTGTGCCTTTTAGTGAATTAAATAAGCAACATTCTTCTGAACTAAGTAAAGAAATCAGGGGCCGTGTAATAAAAGCGCGTCGTATTCAAAGTAAGCGTTACGAAAAAGAAAAAAATATTCATTGCAATGCTCAAATGCATACCAGCCACCTTAAAACCTGGTGCCAGCTGACCGAAGCCGGAAATACGCTTTTAAAAAATGCGATGGAACGTCTTGGTCTTAGTGCAAGAGCTTACGACCGGATCTTAAAAGTGGCGCGTACGATAGCCGATCTCGATAATTCAGAAACTATAGAAACCAATCATATTGCAGAAGCCATCCAGTACAGGAGTCTTGACAGGGATGGCTGGGCAGGATAACCGTGAAAGCCTTTTCAAAATATTTATACCCTTTTCTAATGTGCCTGGTATTAACTTCCACGGCGCAGATCAATAAAGCAAAATTTCAAAAAGATTTTTTAAATGCCAGTCCTCGTACCAAAGTTAGGTTGGTTGGCACTATTCCCTACCAGGAGTTGAGAGAAGTTTATCCTTTTATTAAAGATACACTTGATCGTATTAAAAAAGATATTTACGTTCAGTCGGCCGACAAAAATAAAGATCTTAAGTTCTTATTCGATAAAATTGATGCGGACAGGGAAATGTACAACCAGAATTATGGTAAGGCGATCTTTATACTTGAGAACGCGCTGCATTACACGGCCTCTGACATAAATGATTCTCTCACCTGCCTTTCAATGCTCAAAAATGTTTTCTTAAAAATACAAAATGTGAACAGGGCTTTTGAAATTCAGTATATTCTCGAAAATAAATGGCATAGAAAAAGTGACACTGTTACAATTGATTTCGGGTTGAATAAAAGTTATTTGTTTTATATGCTGGGTCTTAATACAGAAGCTGTGGCTGAACGAAGGAAAGAGTTTGAAATAGTTTTGAATAAAAAAGATACAGACGTGATCCTTAACTTTTATAACGACATGGG
>JAYSYG010000441.1:0-4429 GCA_043716685.1 Sphingobacteriaceae bacterium
GTGGAAAATTGTATCCTGCATGGCATTTTACCTTCCGGCAAAAACGGACGTATTGATATCCGCGTTGAGCAGAATAGTGACCAATGTGTTGTTTTTAGCATTCAGGACAATGGGATAGGAATAGAAGAAAGCAAAGCAAGAAAATTGTCAAAAAAGAGCATTCATGTTTCAAGAGGCACCTCAATTACCGCCCAAAGAATTCAATTATTGGGTGCTATGAGTAATATTAACATTTCAATAAATGGCCCTTTTGAGCTTAAAAATGATGAAAATGCAGTTGTTGGCACACGTGTTGAGCTAATTATACATTAAAATGTTAAAATTTTGCACATGAAGAACTTAATTATTATCTTTATTCAGATTTCAAGGAGGTTAAAAATGAAGATCTTAAAAATATTACTTATTCTTTTAGTTCCGGCAATTGGTATTGTCGGTTGCAAAAAGTCTGATACAAAACCGGAGTGTTCTCATTCCTCAAATAAAGGAACAGATTCGAATGCTGTTGATAATAGCGCAGCGGCTGGTAGATTCGGCGACATCTCTGAGGGAGATACTAACAGCGAACCTATTGTTGGTTCAGGTGAAGATGACCGCGATGGCGGAGATAAGAAAAAGAAACTACGCTAAATAATTTTATTTTAAATATTCAAAGCCCTTTTTTTAAGGGTTTTTTTTGTTCTTTTTTTTCTCTGATTGTGTTTTTCTTAAAACTGCTAAATAACTGTATTTTTACGGGTAAACGCCCTGTCGGGATAAATGAATCAATGAAATCAGAAAATAGAATACCAGTCATTCTGCTCATCTCTTTCCTTTTGAATTACGCTTCATTTTCACAAAAGGCATACACCCTTGCCAATGTATTGCAATTGGCAAAGGCAAACAGCGCGGAATTGAAAATGGGTTATTTAGGTCTTCAAATTGCTGAGACGGATATTATAACTGCCAAACTAAGACCCAATCCTATTTTAAATAACCAATCACTTCAACTTGCCAATTCCCTTTATTTTCCTCCAGGCACAAGCTGGGATAATGGACACACGCGGCAAATCTGGTGGCAAATAACAAAACCGCTTATGCTCCCTGCATTGCGAAAGTATAAAATAGAGTACGCTGAAAAAAATGCCGGCACTTCGGGACTTTTATACCTGGAAAAAGAGAGGGGTCTTCTTTATGATGTGGCGGGCAGTTGGATAAATTGCTGGACCCTGGCACATCAGATAACTATCTTACAGCTCACCCACACTCATTTGGATAGTTTATTAATAGCCCATAAAACTCCCGGAAAAGTTCAGCAGGTAAGCGAACTTAACCTTGCAAAAACCGGGCTGAAGGCTGATCAATATGCTTTGAAATTAAGGGTGCTACAACAAAATCACACGAATGAACTGGCAACCCTAACGTTGCTCACAGGGCATACAGAAACTCTAAAAATAGATACTGCTTCACGTTTAGATTTTAGTATTCACGAAGAACTTGACCGCCTTGTAAATGATGCGCTGAACCACCGTGCGGATATCCTTTCTGTAAAATCGATCGGGGATGCAGCTGCTTCAAATATAAAATTACAGAAGTCGATGGCCTGGCCAACACCTGAACTGGGTGCAATTTATAATCCTCAAAATACAATTCCCTATATTGGTTTTTTCGGAACGGTACAAATTCCACTATTTTCAAGGAACCAGGGTGAGATAAAAAAATCTTTTCTTTTAAAACAGCAATCCGAGGAGCGCTTAATTTATATCCAGCAAGAGGTTAAAACAGAATTATTAAAAGCCTTCAACTCATACCAAGCGGAAAACCTAAACCTAAAAGATCTGCAAAAAATGAGAACCCAGTCACATTTAATTTACAAAAGTGCTTTAAAATCATTTGAGGCAAAAGAAATATCGCTTCATGTTTATCTTGAAGAACAAAAGAACTGGCTTGAAATAGAAACGCTTTATTATGAAACTCTTAATAATTACGCTCAAAGTTATATACACCTGTTATATGTTGCGGGCTTAATAAACAAGGTTGCGGAGTAATACCGAATGGAAAAATAATTTAGTATCCAATTATTTTCCTTCGGTACTCAGATAGAAATCTCGGAGCCATCTAAGATTTGGCATAGTCCTTTGGACTCCTATTTTACAAATCAAGATGGTATAAGAATTACTAAAACAGTTTTGCAAAAAGCCTGTAATGCGAAATACATTACAGGCTTTTATATATCCAAAAGAAGTCTAGTTCTGTTTTACCAGTTTCTTAGTGGAAATTACTTTACCATCCACCACTAAATAATAACTGTAGAGTCCATTGCTAAGGTCGTTCGCAAAGACATTTAACTCCCCTCTACCTTTTTGAATAATATCAATCACTTTGAGAATTCTGCCGTCGGTTGTATTAAAAATAATCTGAGCTACTTTAAAATCAACAGGTATGTTGTAAGTAATAAGAGTTTGCTCGGCAAATGGGTTAGGTTGATTTTGATTCAGAACAATTCCATCCTTATCGCTGAGTTCTATATTTTGTCTACCGATCAAACCTGTTCTTTTGATCTCAGAATTTGAGCAGCAGGCATCTACCTGACCTGCCAGTTTATTTAGCATATTTCCCTGAACGGTAATTATTGAATCTTGTTTTTCGATCTGGCGTTGTTGCTGTTGAATTGCTTTTACCAGGTAAGGCAGTAGTTCCAGGTGCGCTAACGATTTAAGGTTATTACCCATTGGATGCACCAGTTGAGGGATTACGGTATCTACCTCCTGTGCTATAAATCCTGCATGGGTTCCTCCCATCAACGCATCAGTAGCATTATTCCATTGGTATGTAACCGGCCTCAGGCTTTTTATTTGTTGCAAGGCGTCGGGTAAGGATACAATTGTGTTTTTTAAAGTAACGTCAGATGGACCAACATAGTTCGCTGAGTTTAAGGAGCCATTTATATTTACAAGAGATCCAAAATTAGCACTCGGCGGAGTGTAACCAATATCAACCTGCCCGCCATTTTGAGGTACATAAATAGCATAATGTTGAAGAGAACCGATACAGTTTGGAGCGAATGGCGCCTCAAACCAACCTGCAATTTTTGGATCGGATAAACTTGTGCTGCCCACAATACTTTTTATTCCAATAACGGGTTGCGGACTTCCGCACACGGCGTTGTCATTATTCTCTACTAAAATTCCAATAGAACCGTTCGTTAAACCTGAAGACTGATTAACATGAAGTTTTGCAAGTGGTGTGCAGTTTGTTCCTATACCTACATTGTTGTTAACCAAACCCTGCCCTTCAAAAACAAAATTCTGATTGTTTAAAGGTATGCCATGCGATACTGCCAAGGGATTCGTGCCTGATCCGCAGGTTCCTCCTAAGTTTCCACTGCTTTGTGGAGCGAGAGTTAAAATAACATCACCGGTTGCCGGATTAACACTTAATACCTGATTGTTTGCCGCCTGTGGTATACCATTTACAAGGTCGGTTAAACGTAAGCCGCTTATATTACTACCTGTTGTACCGTTGCTCACTTCCAATTTATTACCCGGAGCGCATCCAGTGCCAATTCCTATCCGATTGTTTGTTCCACCCTGACCAGTAAAAACCAGGTTAAAATTATTTAAAGGTATTTCCCGGTTAGATAATAATTGTGCGAGCGAAACAGTAGGCGAGCCACACACTGCGCCTAACTGCACGTTGTTTAGTGAAAACGATAAGCCGTTGTTTGAATTAACTGGAGCAATAGGATTAATTAAGACAACATCTCCGTTATCATCTACGGTTAAAACTTTTGTTCTGTCAACATTAGTATTCGTTACAGGAAGTACTGTGCTGAAACGGGTCAGGTCACGAAAGCGCAAGCCGCTTGCACCTGTTGAGCCCGGATAGCTGGCGGGTACAAAATTACTTTGTACCAGTGCTGATGCAAGAGTTGTATTAATTTCAATTGTATTGTTAGGATTCTGACCCAAACTTGCAAAATCACCAACACCAATGCGCGGGTCGGCGATTGTCGTATTTAATACGTTTGGAAACATACGCATGAACTCCAGGCCATTGTTACTATTCATTGGAGCTGGACCAGCATAAATACCCACTGTCGGCGTAGTATAAATAAACCTGAAAATATCCGCACCCAGAAGGCCAGCCGGAGGAGAGCTGTTAAGATCATCACCCCATGCCAATACAGCATCTTGCCTGTTATTAGCGATACCGCCTTCAGGTTTTAATCCAATATAAACATGATCGGTTCCAAAGGAAGTAAGCATTCCGACATCCATCCAGTTGCGGATTCCATCAAGACTGTTTGGAAAGAGGAAAGAACCCGTATTGTATCCCAGGTGTAATAATGCCAGAGGCTTTGTTAATGGTACAGCCGGATTGTGGCTAATAGCTACCCGGGTTAAATTATTCGCAAGTCCGAAAGGATTGCTGCCTGCAGGATTACTGATCG
>JAYSYG010000442.1:0-4426 GCA_043716685.1 Sphingobacteriaceae bacterium
GCGGCACTCTTTTTCATTTCCTCCACAGTGATCTTGTAAGGAATTGCGGCTTCTGCCACCAGTCCAATAGTATCTTTGACTTCTTTTGGCCGGTTTCCTATTAATTGATCTATGTCCACGTAATAACGCCCGGAATCTGTAAACTGATTAAGTAACATTCTGCGGCTCACATCGGCTGTAATGCCTCCGCCCATTGTAACGGCAGATCCGAGCTGTGGCCAGGTGCTTATGGTTTGCTGCATTTCGAGCAAAGAGGCTCTTAGTCGTGGACTAGTTGAGCTTAATCCCAGTATATCGAGCATGTAGGGGATTTTTTCTTCGTTGGTTGTTAAACTTTTTAATGTTTCAACGTCGAGGTGCTTAACAATACCATGCAGGATATTTCTGTCTGGTTCAAGATCAAAACGCTCCACATCCACCATGCACTTATCACTTGCTTCCATAATAACAGGTACTCTTAGCTCCCGTGCTTTATACCTGCTCAATAGTTTAATATCAAACCCATCCGATTCTTCTACCAGAAGATCAAGTTTGCCTTCCTTTGTAAAAAAATCGTGCAGGTTTTTTTCGTGCAAGCCTTCCGGAAAACAAATTACTTTAATGAAGGGGTCTATCTCCGCTACTTCACGGGCAACCGAATACACTTTTGCAAGGCCAAGATTATGTACACCTGTCCTTATACGGTTTAAATTGGTTAATTCTAGGAGATCAAAATCTGCAAGTCTTAATTCTCCGCAAATGCGTTCCATTGCGAGCGTAACGGAAACCGACTGTCCCACAGATAACCCTATGATGCCAACTTTTTTAGTTGCGAGAATATCTCTTTCTTCCCTTGTAATTTTATACTGATTCCGGCTTGTTCGTACCTCAATAAACTCTTCTTTGTCTAAAATATGTACCAATCGGTTAGACCAGGGGTAATGAACCCAAAGCCCATAAATTGTAAGATCAGTGCCACCAATGTGTTTTTCTGTCTCTGATTTTAGCTCTTCCGTCGAAAATTTCCTGTGCGGGCTTTTTAATTTTACAAATTCCGTTATTTGCTCCAGAATGTGGTCTACGACAGTGATTCCAGGCAAAGTAAGTAGTTCGGTGAAGTTTTTGAGATCGTTGGTTACATTTAACCTGTAAAATAAAGGTTTATAGATAGCGCTGGTCTTTTTTTGCTGATTCCGCAATGATTCGAGGCGTTCGGAGATAGTTGACATGGTCCTTGCGTGTTAGTTCTTAAATATATCCTTTTAAAATTACAATGCTACTCTAAGTATGTTAAACCTTGTATTTTTTGTAAAAATAAAATTATTATTCATAAATTCGAACTGCGAAAGTCTTTCAGAAATTTTCTGAAAACACGCACTAACAGATTTTATTTACCCGGTTTAAGAACTTCAAATGAGCGAGCAATCAAATATCAATGTCCTGTATGTTGATGACGAAGAGAATAATCTTTTGGCATTCAAAGCGTCTTTCAGAAGACATTTTACAGTGTTTACTGCCATTTCAGCGGACGAAGGAAAAAAAGTTCTCGCGAATAATGAGATCCATGTGCTTATTACTGACCAGCGCATGCCCGGAACATTGGGCACAGAATTACTTGCGCAGGCGGTAAAAGATTATCCTGATCAGATCAGGATTTTACTTACAGGTTTTTCAGATATTGAAGCAATAAAAGATGCGATAAATCGTGGTCAGATCTATCATTATTTACAAAAACCTTGGAACGATGATAATCTTCGAGAAACCATCGAAAACGCCTATAAAGTCTACCATTTAAAGAAAAAACAGCAGGAGTTGAGCGAGCAATTATTAGTTACAAATGAACAGCTGGAATTTATGTTAAGGCAAAAATTACTCTCTTAAAATTCTTGTTTTTTAAAGAAAATTAAGTAAAAATAAAAAATTCGACAAAGAGCTGTTTTTGAAAGACAAAACGGTTCTTTTTTTTAAAACAATTTTAGTGGTTTGATTTTTATTATCCGAAAGTTTTCTGTTTGAATTTCTTTTTAAGAAACCGGAATACAAAATTGTAGAAAAAAAAGAAGGACTAACTCAGAAAATCTGCTCTCAGAGCTGGATGCCAATCAACAAAATATCATCCGTTTGCTCATGATTGCCCTGCCACTTATCGAGCCAGTGGTTTAGAAGTTGTTCCTGCTCTCCTACTCCGAATGATAATGATTTTTCAAGGATCTTGATCATGTTTCGGGTCATCATTCTCTTTCCTTTGGTTCCACCGAACTGGTCGGCATACCCGTCGGTACACATATAAATAATATCGCCGCTGTCGTAAGATATTTTGTGATTGGCAAATCGTGTTGCAGATTCATCGTGAAGTCCGCCAATACCAAATTTATTGCCTTTTACCATTTCAAGTTCTTTATCCCTGAAGTAAATAAGGTGACGGTTAGCCCCTGCAAATTCCATTTCTTTGTTTTCACGGTCAATAGCACATAAGGCTATATCCATGCCATCGCACCTCTGGTTCCCGATTTTGTCCTGTTTAAGTGTTCTGCGGATTCCTTTATTAAGATTGTTTAAGATCTCTGCAGGCTGTCTTACTTTTTTTACGTTTACAATTTCGTTTAAAAGACTGTATCCGATCATGGACATCAGCGAGCCGGGAACACCATGTCCGGTGCAGTCTGCCACAGCAATAAAAAGTTTTTTCTCCCGTTCTACAAACCAGTAAAAATCACCACTTACAATATCTTTGGGTCTGTATATGATTAATGAGTTGGGAAAATAATTTGTAAGAACCGCTTTTTCAGGTAACATGGCCTCCTGTATCAATTTTGCGTAATTGATACTATCCATCATACTTTTATTGTTTTCTTCAATTTCGTTGTAAGCTACTTTAAGTTCCTGGTGCATAGAGAGGATCGTTTCCTTTTCCCGCTTTGCAACCGTTTTTGAAAAAATGTTTTTGATGGATGCAGGAAGGCGTATGAGACTGTTTTTGAGAATGTAATCATCTACTCCGGCCCTGATGCAATCTACTGCAAACTCTTCTGAAACGGACCCTGTAACAAGTATAAACGGAATGTCGGAATTTTTTTTACGGGCAATTTCGAGTGCTTCGAGCGAATTTAAGCTGGGCAAAGAGTAATCTGAAACAATAATATCGGGATTAAAGCCGTCCAGTTCAGAAATAAAATGATCCTTTGATTCTACCAGGTGGAGATCATATTTCATGTCGGCCTTTGTCAGCGTTCGCATTAAAAGCTCTGCATCCGAATAATTATCCTCAAGAAGTAAGATCTTTAGCTCTTTTTCCATAAAATAGTACTAAAAAAATTTAATAGTTGACACAAAACTCGAATCTTCGTTGTATAGGACTCGGGGAGATAAAGGCCTTACAGAGAATAGTTTTTTTTTCTTGCAGGTTAGATTGGGTGTAACAGAATTAGCTCGTAAATATTTAATCATGTTTCCAGACAGGTTTAGAATGTTATAATACGAAAGTTCTTTTATACGTTAAGTTGTACACTTAGCTTTGCAAAATACGTGATTAAAGCATATAAAACACGAATTATCTGAATAATTTTAGAATTCTAAAAAGCCTTGTTTGTCGCGCCATTTGCAGCTTTCATCTACAAAAAATTGGTAGAGTGTCCGTTTTTCAAAATTTCCGAAATTTTGGTGCGATTATTGTAAAGGGCCTAACTGGCGTGTTAATTCAGATTTTTCGAATTTTTGATAAAAAAAATAATACCTGATTACCCTTAGTTTTTTGAATTTTTCTACCCTGGTTTGCGTGTCTCTTTTTTAGAAATATGATTCGCTTTTGCTTCATCCAATGAATGACTGGCATGCACATCTTTTTCGGTAGCCGATAATTTTGCCAATTCTATGTAGTACTTTTTTAGAACCTGAATTTCGTCTGCTGTCAGATCTTCTATATCAATTAAACGGTTACTTGCTTTTTTATTACAGGCAATTAATTCATTTAGTTTTAAATGCAGGGCCTTGGTATCTTTATTTTGCGATTGCTGGATCACAAATACCATAAGAAAAGTTATAATAGTGGTGCTTGTATTGATAACCAGTTGCCAGGTGTCAGAGAAATTAAAAACCGGACCTGTAATCCCCCAAATAATAATGATTAAAAACGCGCTTATAAAAGCGGTAGGGCTTCCGGCGGCGTTGGTAACTTTGGTTGAGAAGATATCGAATAGTTTTTTCATGATGGTTTATGGTCTATAGTTTATAGTCGATGGTTTATAGTTTATGCTTAAGTTGTTCAAATTTACATAAATAGATACATAAAAAAAGCCGTCAGGGTATGAACCCGGACGGCTTTTTGAGAACTAGTTTATAAACTTATTTTAAAGTAGCTACTTTTTTTGCAAGCTTGGATTTCATATTACCAGCTTTGTTTTTGTGGATAACGCTCTTTTTAGCTAATTTATCAAGCATACTTGATACT
>JAYSYG010000443.1:0-4405 GCA_043716685.1 Sphingobacteriaceae bacterium
AGAGATGAGGTAGTGATAGAGCCGGTAGGACCTGAAGTAAAATTCATACTTAGCTCGTTGTTGCTGTACCTTTCATGAACGATCCCTTTTAACTGGTTACATTCCGTCCAAACCGAAATTGCACGTGGAGCCGACAAACCTCCGCAGCTTCCAATATTTGTTCCGGAAGGAGTACTTAACAAACTGTTTCCAAAATCTAACCGGGTAATAGTCCCATTACAATCATTACAAACATAACAATACCAGTTTCCCCCGGAATTGATGATTGAAAAATCACTTGGACAATTAAGACTTCCAATGTTACCCAGGTTAGTTCCTGTCGGCGTATTACCAAGGCTGTTTCCGAAATCGAAACGCGTAATAGTGTTGTTTGAACGGTTTACCGTAAGTCCATATACATTGCCGCCTGCTCTGAAAATCTGTAATCTATGAGGGTAATTCATTCCTCCAATGTTTCCCATATTTGTAGCGCTTGGTGTATTCGCCAGGCTGTTGCCAAAATTCAACCGTGTAATTATATCCGAACCGTTCGGACCGCCCACCATAATTCCGTACCAGGTCGATCCTTCTTTTTCGATCCACAGTCCTTCACAATTGGCCGGCAAATTCCCACCAAGGTTACCGAGATTTGTAACGGCAGGTACATTGATAAGGCTACCCCCATAAGAAAACCGGGTTATGGAGCCGGGAGAATGGTCAGACACAAACATATAATAATTAGAACCGTCTTTATTAACAGATAAAAATACCGGCAGACTCAGTGTCGAAAGAGCTCCCGTATTAGATGTTTGTGTAGAGGCGCTGACAATTGTATTGCAGGCGCTCCAGTAATAACTGCTTATAGTACCTGTTGAGGTATTTTGCACAGTAAAAGATTGATTTACACATACAGTATCTGGCGCATTAAATGCAGCAACGGTCGGTGGTGTAGGATTGGACGTGGTAGTGCAGGATGGGTCTGTTGTATAAAGTTGACTCACTTCTGTTGCGGTAAGCACCCGGTTATAAAAGCGTGCATTATCAATAATCCCATTAAAGGGAAGATTGTAAAAATCATTTGTTCCTCCAAAATAAACAGATTTTGCAGGATCATAACTAAAACCATAACTCAATGTACTGGTTCCTTCTAAAGATCCGTTGACATAAATGTTGATCTGACTATTATCAATACTCATGGCCACATGGTACCAGTTACTTGTGGAAATAGAGGTTGTACCATCAGCAACAGTTATCCCGCCAGAACCATCACCTTTAAGGGCCCGGAATTTAATACCCGAAGGCCCGGCGTTGTAGGTAACCAGCGAATACGCTTCAAAATTAGTACCCGCTGTGTTTTTTGTAAATAAGATATAATTGCCTACGCCACTCGGCAAAACACTCACTTTGATCCAGGCAGAAAAAGAGATAGCGTTAGTAGGTTTTAAAATGGCATTATTCGGCAATTCGATATAACTCGAAGCCGAGCCGCTAAAATAATAAGCGGAGCCGGGTGTATTAAACCTGTTAACCGTGGAGGTAACCGCACCTAAAGTGCCTGTTAAGCCACTAATAGGCTCTGCTGCATTCCCGTCTAAAGCATAGCAGGCGCTAAGGCTTGATGTTAAGCTTGTAAAGGAACCGCAGGCAGGATCTGTTAGATATAAAAGATTGAATTCCTGGTTGGTTAATTTTCGGTTGTAGAACTTAACATTATCAATAGTACCCCTGATCGGATAGTTCCAACTGGATTGAAGCGTACCGCCTAAATATACGTAGCCTGTAGAACTGTAACCGAATAAAGTACTTACAGGAGACACGTTATCTAAAACGCCATTTACATATGTTTTAAGTGAATCATTTCCAACGTATAACCCAATGTTATACCAAGTAAGTGCAGAGAGATTGGTAATTCCGAAAAGCACGGTCTGGCTGCAGCTGGAGTTTGCTTTTGCCACTGCGAGGCGATAAAAGCCTGAAACATTCTCAACCGTTAAAGCATATCCTTCAAAATTCGAGGAACATCCATTACTTGTATATAAAATGTAATGATGCGATAACATGTCGTCAAACTTTACCCACATATTAAATGAAAGGGCAGAAGTAGGCTTGAGTAAGGAGTTGTTCGGAAGCTGGATATAGCTTGAGCTGCTTCCGGTAAAGTGACAGGCAGAATTTGAATTATTAAATCTGTCCACGGTTGCAGTTATGGCACTAAGTGTACCCGTCAATCCGTTAACAGGCTCTGCAGCGCTTCCATCCAACGCATAACAGGCCGTTAAACTCGAGGTTAAATTTTGTGTGTAGGCAAAATGAAACGCTAGAATCAAAAAAAGCAATGCTATTTTTTTCATAAGTAATAGCTATTAAAAAAGGCACTTAGGTTTGGAAAAGGAAAATCGCCAATTACTTTAATTTAGTGATGATAAATTCTGTTCTCCTGTTTGCGGCATGTTCCTCCTCGGTACAGGTAGATTGTACTTTGCCTTCGCAGGCACAATTATTTAGTAATTTAGATTCACCATATCCTTTGCCTACGATCCTGTTTTTATCAATGCCCTTCTTAACAATGTAGGCAGCACTTGTTTTTGCACGTGCTGCTGATAATTTTATGTTGGAAGCTGCACCTGAGCGACAATCTGTATGTGAACCCAGCTCAACCGACATGTTAGGATATTCGTTCATTACCTGTACAATTTTATCAAGCTCTATGGCAGCATCTTTACGGATCACTGATTTTCCAAGATCAAAATAAATAGGTTTCATATCAATCATTTTTGCAAGGTCCATACCCACTTCCACCTTACCTAATGACAGGTTAAGCGTTTCATTCATATTGATTTCACCTGGTTTTTCGATGGTGTGTGTAAATATTACAGTTCTTTGAAGGTATCCTGGTTTTTCAATCCGGATCAGGTACGTTAGCTTATCACCGATCCTGTTTGATAACAGGAATTTGAAATAATCTCCTTCAGAAGTTGTTGTGTAAGTGTCAAGTTCTGTATTTGTTGCAATATCAGTCACCTTTAACGTTACACCTTCCAGCAATGCCTTTGTTTTAGCATCGGTAATTAAAGCACGTAAAAACAATTTAGGATCTTTTTCCAAAAGCAGTTCTTTTGTAAAGGCTTCATCCAGAGAAGATTTGGCTGACATTTCATCTTCTACTTTAAAATAATCATCTTTTAACGCAACCAGTTTGTATTCCGTATCTTCTTCCGCCATTGTGTTGTATTCCCCTTTATCATCGGTTTTCACAGTGTCGCCGTTTATAACAATTTTTGCATTCGCAAGAATTTCGCCTGTTGTTTTATCCTTTGTAATAATTTTAACCTCTTTCCCTCTTTTTATTTCGCGCAGGATCTGGAGTTGGTAAATGTCGTCATCCAAACCACCGGCTTTGCGGTTGGAGCTGATGTAACCGTATTTGTTATCTTCCATTAAAAAGATCCCGAAATCATCGTTTTTGCTGTTTACCGGCTCACCCATATTGTAAACACGGGTAGGCATATCAAGGGAAAGTTTGGTTTCGTAAATGTCAAGACCACCAAGACCATCAAGACCATTGGATGAAAAATATAAAATTCCATTGCTGGATACAAATGGAAAAACCTCGTTACCCGCAGTATTAATTTTATCACCCATATTTACGGGAGTTCCCCACGAACCACTGGAATCTTTTTTACTCATGTAAATATCCATTCCTCCTTTTCCACCTTCCATATCCGATGCAAAATAAAGAACGAAGCCATCAAGGGAAATAGTAGGATGTGCAAAATTAAAGTCGTTGTTATTAAAGGGAAGTGCTTTTACCATGCTAAAGCCATTTTCATCCATTGTTGCTTCCAGGATCTTTAATTTGTAAGTATGGTCTTTTGCCATTTCCGCTTTACTGGCATTGTTACGCGTAAAGTAAACCATATTAAAATCTTTGGTAAAGCAAATAGGCCCATCATTAAATTTGGAATTAAGGTCACCCATAAACATGCTTGGAGGCATATCCCCTCCGTTCTCATCTTTTTCTGTTGCGTAAATATTCATGTAGCTTCCCTGTGTCCATCCCTGTTGTTTGTTTATCCAACTCGTTTTTGTACGTGTCGATGAAAACACAACTGCATCATGAAATACAACTGCACACAAATCATTTTGCGGAGAATTAAAACCTACTGGCGTTATACTGTAAGCATCGGCATTACGGCTGTACGATTTCATTTTTGCTAATGAAGAGGCAAGGTTCGCCCCCCTGCTATCAGCAGCATATTTTTCAAAATAAGGTTTTGCCTGTTCGCCTTGTCCCACTTCAACAAGCGCCTGGCCATAATACAATTCCTGTATAGGCTCTGCTTTACCTTGCCTGATAAGGCCTCCATAACAAAGAAGCTGACCGTCGGCATTGTTGGTTAACCGGTAACAGTCACCAAGGTTTGAT
>JAYSYG010000444.1:0-4400 GCA_043716685.1 Sphingobacteriaceae bacterium
GTTTTCAACGTATGTTTTTTTACGCTTAAAATTACTCCGTTCACCGCTATTCCCTCTGCTTCGTCAAGCAAGTGTTTATTAATCCGGCAGAATTCTATTTTTCCAATAAAATTTCCACATTCACAATCTTTAAAATTTTGCGTTACTTTTTCAAGGAATTTTTTCGGGTCACCCTTATAATTGTAAACTGTACAGTATTTTTTTATAATCCTGTTTTTTACTTCTTCTATTTTGTCGTCTGTAATAATGCCTTTGAGTTTATCTTCCATCTCAAAAATATTCATTGTTATTGCACTTTCGGGGTAACCGTTCGTATAAAATATTTTTACGTTGGTAAGTGAAATAAGAGTGATATATTCCTGTAGTAACTGCCTGAAAACAAAATTCAGCACCCGGCTCTTATTTATATTCTCGATCTGCCTTACTATGGAAGTTTCCGTCCCTGTTTTTACCGTTTCACTACTGGTAACATTCACTGTAACTTCCCTTGAATGATTTGAGTTGCGTGTATGTTTATTGGTAGTTTGTTCAATGTGGTTAACGTTGCTGGTCGTTTCATGCGTATGATCGTAACTTGCACTTCCTGACAGATCTATCATCTTAATAACTCCCGAAGCCTCAAGAGAAAGCTTCACCTCGTTGGTTATTGTTGAAGAGTCATTTGTCTCCTCTCTTAAAAGACTTTCATATTCGTCTGAGCTTGCTTTTGAGAATGAATCGAGTATATTTTGAGAAGCAGTATTGCTTGTCTCAGTATCTAAATATGTTTTTATAGTTATTTCCGTTTTTTCACCCGGCAACAACGACAACACATTCAAAGTTTTTCCAGCTCCATAATCACCAAGATAGGAACACACACTGTATGTTTCAATACAAAATAGTGTTGGAGAAGGTTTTTCCGGCTTTGGCCTGTATAACACCTTTGGCTCTCCGTCAAAAGATCTGTAGGGTATTGGCGCTAACCCATTTAATAGCTGTTGCACCATAAAATCCGTATACGCATTTTGTGGATTTTGCACTACACTACTTTGTACGGCTCCTACTTTTTTTGATTGTAATTTAGCTGACGTCACCTCAGTTTTAGCACTAAGGGTGACTCCCGGCAATACGCTTAGGGAGAGTTTTCCTTTAATAGCGGTAAGACTCGAACCCAACACCCCACTTGAATAACCAGTTGCAATTATCTCTCCAAGTTCCTTTTGAAGATCCTTTTCCTTTTTCAATTTCAAACCATCCCATATATTGTTGGCTGGAACTTTAAAACACTGGGGAGTAAAATACTTTTGAGAAATATTCAGCGGAATTCTTCCATATACATTAAAACATGTTTCCTGCGGAATACTATAATTTAATACAGGGGCTTCCCCCTCACCAAACTTCATTAATGGTTCTTTTGAAATGCAACTTGAAAGTGTTTCCATAATTATCAGGTTTAAAATTTTATTTTTTATTTCAAACCAGAGAGCCAAGAATTAATGTGATTCTTTCTGAGTCCTGGTTTATAAAAACTAAAATTACCTTAACCAGGAGCCGTAAAGTAGTCTTATTAAGCAATGTGCCTGTTTTTAGTATTATCGTAAACAGAGTTGGAATTAACGTGGGTCGGCTAGCCCGATTTCGCAAATAAAGTTATATTTATCCTCAAAATCCAATTAAGGTCCTTATAAAAACATTTAATTTTATGTTTTGGTTTTTTAATACGAATAAACACAGGGCCTTAAATAGTTTTATTTATGTTCTTCTTTCTGCTTATGCATTCAGCCAGGATAAAACGGCACTTGATTCGCTTACTCAACAAAAAGAAAATGCTTCATTACCTGTAAGAATTAAAGCTCTAAACGAATTATGCCGGATATACACTGGCATTGATAACAGCAAAGCCATGCACTTTTCGGCCTTGGCCATTCAAAACTCTATTCGCTCAAAAAATGAGCTTTTAATTGCTCAAAGTAAAACCAGATTAGGCACTATTTATGAATACAGAGGGGTTCTGGATAGCGCCACTTTTAATTATTTAGCCGCGCTTAAAATATTTGAAAGTTTTAAGGATAAAAGTGGCATCGCATCGGTATATCAAAATATGGGAGTGATGTATTATTTTCAAAACGATCTCGATAAGGCTATTGATTATTATTCAAAAGCAATAAAACTAAGAACTCAAACAAATGAATTGGAGTATGTTGCCAAATTGCAGAATAATATTGCCGTTATTTTACGCAGGCAGGAAAAATATGATGAGGCAATTGATTATTATAAAAAAGCGCTGGCCATAAAATCAAAATTGAACGATCAGGAAGCCATTGCAGTTTCATACGCTAATATGGGCACGGCTTACCTTTATTTGAAAGACTTTAACAACGCCAAATTATTCCTGAAAAAGGCCCTGGACATAAATTCAAAACTGAATAGTAACATAAATTTAGCGGGAAATTATTTCACACTGGGTGAGATCAACTTTAATGAGAAAAAATACGATGCAGCGAGACTAAACGTAACCACGTCGATGCACTTCGCAACAACAGCAGAAAGTAATGATATTCTATACAATGCTTGTGAATTGCTTTGGCAAATTGATACTGCAGTTGGAGACTATAAAGCGGCCGTTCTAAGGATACACGAAGGGATGGTTTACAAGGCAAAAGTATTTAAGAAAGAAAAAGCAGAAGCTATTGAAAAATTAAATGTACTGTACGAGACAGAGAAAAAAGACAAAGAAATAGTTACTTTAAATGCTGAGCAGAACAAAGAAAGAACTCAACGGAAATTTTTACTTTTTGGTTTTGGCTTAACATTGATCATACTTATAATTACAACTGTCTATTTTAAAAAAGTAAAAAGTAAAAATGAATTGCTTTCTTTCCAAAAAAGAGAAATTGAAGACAAAACGCACTTGTTAAATCTGCAGGCCACTGAAATTGCTAAGCACAGAACCCAAATGAACCCGCACTTTATCTTTAATGCGTTGGTTACTGTGCAAAAATTTATTTTAAAAGAGAATAAATTTAACGCGGCGCATTACCTTACAATGCTTTCTAAATTAATGCGTTTAACCTTATATAATTCAGAAAAAGAATACATTTCTCTTAAGGAAGAGAAAGAATTCCTGGATTTTTATATTGAATTTGAAAGATCACGTTTTGAGAATTCTTTTACATATTCATTTTTACCGGACGAAACGATAGATGAGAATAATACCTTAGTTCCACCAATGATCCTGCAACCTTTTATTGAAAATGCTATTAAGCACGGCCTTTCACCAAAAAATACGGGTGGTACCATCGAAATTTTTATTCGCAGGATAACAGACCAACATACAAAGGCACACTTACTTGTTGAAATTAAAGACAACGGAGTAGGCAGGGAGACAGCAAAAAAACAAGCCATACCTGATGAGGATCACAGATCGAAAGGCCTTGACATAACAGTAAGCCGAATAAGAACAACATGCCGTACTAATAATCTCGATGAGAGGGAGTGTGTAGAGATCATTGATCTTAAAGACATCAAAAACGCATGTACTGGAACCCTGGTAAAAATAAAATTGCCCTTAATTGAAAATTTTTAACGAAAACAAATGGTAAAAACAATTATTGTTGATGATGAAAATTCCAGCACTGAAGTTCTAAAAGAATTACTGACGGAGTACTGCAGGCAAATTGTTGTTATTGCAACAGGTTCTTCGGTTGATGAGGGCATACAACTAATTAACACCCTGAAACCTGATCTCGTTTTTTTAGACATTGAATTAAAGAACCAACTAAGCTTTACCATTCTCGACCAGATAAAAGATACCAATCTCCATGTAATATTTACAACAGCCCACGAAAAATATGCTGTACGGGCTATTAAAGCTTCCTGCTTAGAGTATATTTTAAAGCCGGTAGGCGCCACCGAGCTTGTTGAAGCTGTAGCTAAATTTGAAAAAACACGGCAAATGGCCTTTAATCAAAAAAAAATAGAAACATTATTGGAGAATATGGCTGCTTCTTCAACTCATATTAATAAAATTGCTGTACCCAGTAAAGACGGTTATGTGTTTGTGAACAGCAACGAAATTATTTATTGCGAAGCGGACCTTAAGTACACGAATATTTATATTTCTAAAAATGAACGGCTAGTTTCTTCCAGAAACTTAGGTGAATTTGAGGAGTTATTAGTGCCAAATACGCTTTTTTTCCGGTGTCATAAATCGTTCATCGTTAATGTGAATTTCGTAAAGAAGTTCTTAAAAGCAGACAGCCAGGTTCTTATGTCTAACGATAAATTAATAGACGTTTCTTCCAGAAAAAAAGACGAATTTTTAAAATTGTTTGAAAGGTTTTGATCATCCAGTACTTGTTTTTGTGAAACGTTACTTTCTTTTTCCCTGGTAATTATTAGCTTTCCCTGAATCCTGGCTT
>JAYSYG010000445.1:0-4399 GCA_043716685.1 Sphingobacteriaceae bacterium
AAGAAGGAATTCACCGATCTCTTTCCCAAGCTGTTCCGGCGATTTTTTTGTGTCTTTAGTATAGGGAAACGTTACAAGTGTAAAATCCCCTTCAAATTCTTTTCTGGTTTTTTGAAATATAATATTGTTTGTCTGAAGTGTATAAAGTTCAGACAATGCTTTCTGAACGGAATCAAACAATAAGGCCTCTGCGTTAATCATGCGCAAAATTAGTAATTATAAGGAAATACGGAATGAAATAAAGTTTAGACCAATCTGAAATTTTTTTTACAAATTTCCTCGACAGGGCGTATTGTCTCGATACCCATTCAAACCCCCAACGTTGCCTACTCGACAGGACGTCACCTTTCGAGTATCGTAAATTCAGAGTGGAATCAAGGACTGAAGGACATAAAAATCGCTGCATCTCGACTCCGCTCGATGCTGCAATTTTCAGGGAATTATACTTTTTGAGACGACCTCTTCAGTAAATTGTTAGGTACTACATTTTCCCAACTTCAACAATGGGATTGTTGTTGATCTTAATGGTGTTTAAACCTGCTTTTTTAAAGAGAGTCCCATACCACATTTTATCTTTTAAGGATTTAACAGTAAGATTTACCTGGTAATAATCTCCGGTTACAGCGCCCATTTTGCAGTCTGCCACGTTAGGGTCTTTGCTCATCACCGAAATCGCTTTTGCAATGTCTCCCGGCTTGTAAATCTCAAATGTAATAAGCGTGTTTGTTGCAAAAAAGGTAGCAGGGTCATTGGCCATTGGATGTTTGATAATGATCGTTTTGGCTGACATTTCCGCAGATTTAATCGCAGCGGGATTAGCTTGCGCATAACTGTTGGAATTTACGGCTGCCACTGACAACAATACGGATAAGGATAATGTTCTTAGAATTTCCATGGTTTTATGTTTTAAAAGTAATAAAGCAGATTAGGGTATATCTTATAAATTTATTCAAAAATCGGACCAAAACCAATTATTTGCGTTTCCGGATAAAAAAATCCTTCAAAAGCTTTTCAGATTCCACTGCCAGCACACCTTTCACCAATTGCGTTTTGGGGTGAAGCACATTTTTTTCGAGAAGAGTAAATCCCTTTTTAGGATCTGATGCGCCAAAAACAATGGTGCTAACCTGACTCCACGCGAGTGCACCGGCGCACATCAGGCAGGGTTCCAGCGTAACGTACAAAGTACACTCTACAAGGTATTTACCTCCAAGAGCATGTGCGGCTGAGGTTATAGCCTGCATTTCGGCATGTGCCGTTACATCGTGAAGGCGTTCCGTGAGGTTGTGCGCGCGGGCAATGATCCTGTTTTCGGCAACAACTACTGCGCCTACCGGAACTTCATTCGCTTCGTATGCTTTCTGCGCTTCCTTTAATGCTTCGCGCATAAAAAAATCGGGCGTATATAAGGGGGCTATTGACACGTGCAGGTGAGGGTGGAGGGTGTGCTGATGTCATTAATACGGGTGATGGTATCACAATCGTACATGATGAGTTTGTAGTTATAAAGTGAGTCGTATTCTTTTTTTGGCTGAATGTAATATTCGCCACAGGGTTCTTTATGCACGTTGCTCAGGTCGTAGTTGATCTCGAAATGCCGCAATTCGATCTTTAAAAGCATTTCATTTTTATGCAGGCATTTTAGCTTGCATTTGGCTTTTTCCGAAAGATCCATATACTGAAAAACCAGTTGCTGCATTTTTATTTCATTTGGTGTGGTGCAGGTACGAGTGCCAAAAATGGCAAATACCATAAGAAGGCCAATGCCAAAACCAACCCCGTAAAATTTTAATCTCCCTAAAAAAGTCATTTGGCTAAGTTAAGGGCTATTTTTTAAATGGGGAATTAAATTATAAACCGCAATAACTATAATTCTTTCAGGCGCTGGCATCTTATTTGAGATACTCTATGTACAACAGTTTTAATTATGGAAAAGGTATCACATTTGCGGAAAGCGGGCCGTATTTTACAGCTTAGATGTCCTGATTGTGGAAAGGCAAGTGTTTTCTACAGGGCAAAATATCCCATTTTGCGTAAACCCGAAATGAAAAAATATTGTGAAAACTGTGGGTATAATTTTGAGAAAGCTCCAGGGTATTTTTTAGGAGCCATATACATAAGTTATGCTTTAGCGGTCTTGGAAGGATTTATTGCATTTGTTTTAGCGAAAAACCTGATTTTCGGTCTCGATGATATCACCCTTGCGATGGTTACCTTGGCAGCCATCCTTTTATGCGCTGTCTGGAATTACCGTATTTCACGGGTTATCTGGATGAATTTTTTTTCCGAAAAGAAAAAGGAAATAGCGAATTGAATTTCAACTTCTCACCTCTAACTTCTAATACCTGTCAAGCCTGAAAAAATCAATTTCATAACCTTTTGGAATAGCAGGCTCTTTTATTTGTTCCAGCGAACGCACATCATTTATTTTGATAGAAGAAAGTGTGAAGTCTGAATACTGCTGTTTTTTATTAATGTCAATAAGATCAATTCTTCGTACCGGTAAAAAAGTTTGTTTGTCGATAAAAAGAAAGGTGGTCCGGTTAGCATTGCCTGGAGATTCTTTTGAAATTATCTGAAGTTTATAACACATATAAGATCCTACTTTTTCCTCATCCAGCATAAAGGTTTTGGCAGTATTTTTAAAAAAAGGCTCGTATGGAAGTTTTTCAGTATAATGGTTCATCATATTTGCTGTAGGAAAATTTTGCTTGAGCAAATTCAAGGTGGGTTTTCCTTTTCCGCGATCCCCCAAAGTATCAATTATAGCTTTTCTTTTTGTATGGTTGAGAGAAATATTTTTTTTGCCATTGTAAAAAAGTTCTGTGTTAAATGCAATGGCGTAGAACTTAAAATTGCTCGTCATTTTCATATTACAGCCAAGCAATGTATCAAGTATTTTTTTCTCAAGTAATATAGTTGCTGTTGTTTTAAGTGTATCATTCCCACTGGCGAATTTTTGCATAAAACTACATGTGTAATTGATGTTTTTTATACTGAGTAAAGCCAATCTTGATCTTAACAGGACATCATCGCACGAGATCATGCTTACTTTTGAATTAAAACCAAAAATAAAAAAGCATAATAGCAACAGTAGAACGGGCGTTTTAAATTTTAAAATGATCATAATTTGTTTTTGTAGGAAGCCATTTTTCAAAGATACTACGAAAAGCCCCCTGAGATATAGATATTAGATAAAAACAGTGTTTTTCCTGTATCAACGTAAGATTTTACCTCCTTAGTGTGTTAAATATCAAATCTTAAAGATGTATTTAAAGGAAAGCTTATCATTTTTTAAGTATGCACATTTAAAAATGATTTCAAATATATGTTACCTGCACTTTTTCGTCATATATCATTTTATTTTTTCGGATCTTGTTTTTTATCATTTGATTTTGTTTTCCTGCTTTCCTGCAAAGCCTTCTGAAGCAAATATTCTATCTGCCCGTTAACACTTCTGAATTCATCGTCGGCCCATTTCTGGAGCTCTTTCAGTGTTTCGGGGTTGATACGGAGTATGAATGCTTTTTTTTCTGCCATTGCTTTTGTAAAACACTTATTCCTTAGTTAAGCCACGTAGGGACATAGGCTTCAAAGTTTTAGTTTATCTGTTTAAGCTTTTAACCATGTCAGGGTTTACTGCGTAATTTTAATTGACAAACACGAGGATCGAAACATCGCTTAAATTTCAGCAGCCTTAACTTTTTTAGTGGTGCAAAGTTCCGGTATTCACAACGGGACTTACTTCTTTGTCACCACATAAAACCACCAGCAAATTACTAACCATGGCTGCCTTCCGCTCTTCGTCCAGATGTACGATCTCTCTTTCGGACAGCTTTGCCAATGCCATTTCCACCATGCCTACCGCGCCTTCCACAATTTGCCTTCTTGCTGCAACAACCGCAGTGGCTTGCTGTCTTCTTAACATGGCACCGGCAATTTCCTGTGCGTATGCCAAATGGCTGATCCGAGCTTCCATTACTTTTATACCTGCGGGAGCAAGACGTTCGCTCAATTCATTTTCCAACAGGCGGTTTACTTTTTCGGAACCTCCACGTAAAGTAATTTCTGCATTTTCCTCTTCAAAATTATCATAAGGGCAGATACTTGCAAGATGTCTTACAGCGGCCTCACTTTGTATGTTGACATACTTGGTGTAATCATCTACTTCGAAGCTCGCTTTAGCGGTATCCTGAACCTGCCATACAATAATGGCCGCTATTTCAACCGGGTTGCCGATCTTGTCATTTACTTTTAAAGACTGCCCGTTTAAATTACGAGCCCGCAAAGAAATATTTTTCCGGATGTAAAACGGATTCACCCAATGAAACCCGCTCGTTTTTATCGTGCCATTGTAGGTACCGAATAAAATGAGAACACTGGACTCATTGGGATTTAA
>JAYSYG010000446.1:0-13211 GCA_043716685.1 Sphingobacteriaceae bacterium
AACGAGATCATCTTTTGCGCGCGGGATATTTCATCGCGGGATATTATTGATAAAATGATAAGCCTTGTAACCAAAGGTGTTGAGTTTAAAATTGCGCCGCCCGAAAGCCTTTCTATTATTGGCAGCAACAGCATTGATACTGCCGGTGATTTGTATGTAATAGACGTAAATAATGTTGGAAGGCCCGAAAACAAACGCAACAAACGATTTATAGATGTTTTGGTAAGCGTGTTCCTGCTTCTCTTCTTTTGGATCTTTATATGGTTCCAGGAAAAAAAGATCAATTTTATTGCTACTATTTTTAAGGTGCTGTTCGGATACTATTCCTGGGTTGGATATGGAAAAGGTATCCGTAAAGATCTTCCTTCATTACGCCCCTCTGTATTAACCCCGGCAGATAATCTAAAAGGCAAAGTTACCGAAGACCGCATTAATAAAGCCTTTCTTAACTACTCAAAAGACTACAGGACCGAAAACGACCTTCATATTATTTTACAAGGCATTAAGCGGCTCGGTGGATAAATGTTAAACTTTGTTTAGCCTTTTGTGTAAGTGGAATAATAACTTGAAATTTAGATAAATCAATCGTTCGTATGAAAAAAATCCTCGCACTCTGTATTCCTTTATTCGCTTTTTTAACCGGAATGGCGCAGGTTCAAAATCCTGTAAAATGGATTGCAACTTACAAATCCGTTTCTGCTGCAGAAGGTGAAATCCTGATCACTGCAACTATTGATAAGACCTGGCACACTTATTCTCAAAATGCCCCCGCCGATGGCCCGGTACCCACTTCTTTTAGCTTTCCTGCTTCAAAACACTATCAGTTGGTGGGCAAGGCCGAAGAATTTGGTGCACACGAAGAATTTGATGCGGCATTCGGAACAAAAATAGTAGTGTTTACGGGCAAAGCAGAATTTAAACAAAAGGTAAAGCTAAGCGCCAAAGGGCCTTTGACTATTGTCTTTAAAGTTGAATTTATGTGTTGCGATGATAAAATGTGTCTTCCGCCTAAAACAGTAGACCTCAGCGTAAAGGTTCAATAAGAAAAAAATTATAATTATGATGCGTAAAAAAAATTTGGCGCTTTGCATTGGCCTGTTTGCATTTTTGATAAACCACTCGCAGGTTCAGAATCCCGTGAAATGGGTTGCGGCTTATAAAGCTATTTCAGTAACAGAGGGGGAAATTATCATCAGCGCCCACATCGATAAAGGCTGGCACACATACTCCCAGCAGCCAAATGATGCCGTGCCACTTCCTACCTTATTCAGCTTCAAAGAATCAAAACAGTACCTCTTAGTTGGCAAAACGGAAGAAAGCAACGCGCAGGAAGAGTTCGATGATGCGCTGGGAGCAAAACTACTTGTCTTTACCAACAAGGCCGAATTTAAACAAAAAGTCAAGCTGTCAGCAAATGGCCCACAGACTATTCTGTTTAAAGTGGAGTACATTTGTTGTGACAATAAGATGTGTATGCCTCCTAAAACTGAAGACCTCAGTGTAAAGGTTCAATAAGAAATTAATAGTATTTTTACCGATCATTCTCACACACACTCATGAAAAAGTTAATCCTGCTTTTGGTTTTTTTTTCCACGAATTTTTTTGCTCAGAATCCTCATATTGAATGGAGCATGGAGGCAAAAAAAATATCAGAGTGCGAGTTTGATCTGATCTTTAAGGCCAAAATTGATAAAGAATGGCACATATATTCTATAATACCAAGTAAAGAGACCGGAGAAGGTATTCCCTTCCCGGTTGGAATTTACTTTAATAAAAATTCAGATGTGGAATTTATCGGCAAAGTGATAGAAAGTAAGCCTCATGTATTTTTTGATTCTGTTTTTAAAACGACCATCAGAACCCACGAATTCCAGGCCACATTTACTCAAAAAGTAAAACTTCTTAAACCAGGTAAACTAAGTCTTACCGGTAAGTATGAGTATCAGGTCTGCCATGACGTTGAAGGGTGTCTTTTCCCCCCTGCTGATAAATTCAATTTTAACGTTGAAGGCGGGGCTAACTGTATTGCCGGTAATTCTATGCTTCCTGCAAATGCCGATGTCTCCTTAACAGATACTCTTTTGGAAGCGAAACCCATTAATTCTGATACAAGTTCTGCTGCTGTTCTGGCTCCAACATCGTATAACGATAATGAGGTTGCAGCAACATCTATGACATGGTGGGCTATTTTTTTAGCTGGGTTTATCGGCGGCTTTGCTGCGTTGCTCACTCCATGCGTTTTCCCTATGATCCCCATGAATGTGAGTTTCTTCACAAAACAATCCAAAACAAAAAAACAGGGGATTAAAAACGCTTTTATTTACGCTATTTTCCTAATTGTGCTTTATGTTGGACTTGGACTCGGGGTTACTCTTATTTTCGGTGCCGGCGCCCTTCACAGCCTTTCAACCAATGTCTGGTTCAATCTTGCCTTTTTCCTTTTGCTCTTAATTTTTGCGATCTCATTTTTAGGCGCATTTGAAATTGTACTCCCAAGTTCTTTTGTAAATAAAATGGATGCCAAGTCTGACAAAGGCGGATATATTGGCATCTTCTTTATGGCCTTTACACTGGCGCTTGTTTCTTTTAGCTGCACCGGACCGATCATAGGGACTCTTTTAGTGCAGGCAGCTGCCGGAGGGGGTATTTCCGGTCCATTTTGGGGAATGTTCGGTTTCTCTTTAGCGCTTGCTTTGCCTTTTGGTTTATTTGCCGCCTTTCCCGGATGGCTCAACTCCTTGCCAAAATCCGGTGGCTGGTTAAACTCCGTAAAAGTAGTGTTGGGGTTTTTAGAATTTGCTTTGGCGCTAAAATTTGCATCTAATGCTGATCTTGTGATCCAGGCGGGAATTCTTACCCGTGAGGTATTTATCACGTTGTGGATCGTTATCTTTGGCCTGCAAACTGCTTATTTACTGGGCGCTTTCAAAACGTCACATGATAGCGATCTTAAACATGTTTCTGTAACGCGTTTGTTTTTTGCTATCATTTCTTTGTTTGTTACAGTTTATCTTATCCCAGGTCTTTGGGGCGCTCCTTTAAAGCTTTTCAGCGGAATTCTTCCTCCACTTGAATACTCCGAATCCCCTCATGGCTTTGGAAGTAATACATCATCTTCGAATGAACACTCCGATTTAAATTCGGATGCAGAGTTTGGAAAATATATTGAAATAAATAAAAATGGTATTGCGCATTTTAAAAATGATTATAAAAATGCTTTGGCATACGCGAAAAAAACAGGCAAACCCTTATTGGTAGACTTTACGGGACACGCCTGCGCTAATTGTCGTAAAACCGAAGATTACGTCTGGCCGGATGCGGATATTACCAAACGTTTGAACATGGATGTTGTTCTTGTCTCCTTATACGTAGATGATAAACGGGCTCTGGATCCTAAAGATTTTATGACTGTGCAATGGTATGGTAAAGAACGCGAGATCACAGATATTGGAGATAAGTTTAAATACATGGAAGAAAAGCTATACGGACAGAGCACACAACCTTTGTATGTTCTTCTTGATCACAATGAAAAACTTATTGCTCCCGTGCGCGGATATAACCCTGGTATTGAAGAGTACAAGAAATGGCTGGACGAAGGCATCGCCGCTTTTAAAAATAAAAAGCAATAGAAATTATTTATATTTGTAAAAAAACAATCTCATGTTATCACCACAGGTTAGCAAAGCTTTAAATAAGCAAATAGAAGTTGAAGGATTTTCTTCACAATATTATTTAGCAATGGCCAGCTGGGCTGAAACTCAAGGACTGAATGGCGTTTCGGCATTTCTGTATCACCATGCCGACGAAGAACGTATGCATATGCTCAAGCTGATAAAATTTGTAAATGAGCGCGGCGGGCATGGAGTGGTTTCTGTTCTAAAGCAGCCTCCTGTTACTTATAAGTCTGTAAAATCTGTTTTCGAAGAGATCTTAAAACACGAAATGAAAGTAACCTCCGAAATTAATGCCCTTGTTGATTCTACCTTAAAAGAAAAGGATTATAGCACGCATAATTTTTTACAATGGTATGTGAGCGAACAAATAGAGGAAGAAGCTTTGGCAAGACAGATCGTTGACAAATTGAAATTGATCGGCGACGATAAAGGCGGGTTATACTTTTTTGACCGCGACCTGGAAGCCATGGCCAAAGGGCTTGCCGCAAATGGTACTGAAGAAAAAAAGAAATAAGTTAAAGACTATTAAAACAAAATCCCCTTACAAAATATATTTTGTAAGGGGATTTTTTATTTTGTGACGAAAACGTAAATATCTTCGTTTTCTTTTTTCATAAGATATTTTTCTCTTGAAAATGTTTCCAGGCTCTTTTTATTTGTTCTTAGTTCATTGAGATTTGTCTTGTTGTTACTAATTTCCGCCAGGTAATATTCTTTATCCTTATCCAGCTTGTGACATTTCTGAATCAGCTCATACTGTGTAAACACATCGTTCTTGTCGAAAAACACAAGCCATACGATCAGGGCTATGATAGTTAAAAAATATTTATTTTTAATGATCTTAAATAAAAACATGGTAATTTAATACTTTGATAATGTATCAAATATAAGACAATCACAAAACCAGTATGAACCCGTTTAAAAAGATTATCAATAGCTGCCTGTTAGCTAGTCTTGGGGTTCTTCTTTCTTTTCAAACCGCCTCTTTTAAAAGCCAGCAACTGAAAAACAGCAGGGTTAAGTCGGCATATCTGAAATATTGGGCTGATTTGCAGGCTCTGATGGATTCCAAAAAGATAAATAAGGAGAATTTCAGCCTTTACATCAGAGTCTTTAAGCTGGAGGGCCAATTGGAGATCTGGGTAAAAAACAAAGGCGAAAAAAAGTACATCTTCATCAAATCATTCCCCATTTGTGCCAAAAGCGGCGAGCCGGGGCCTAAACGTCGCCAGGGTGATGGCCAGGTACCCGAGGGCTTCTATCAAATTTCAGCTTTTCAACCCCAAAGTAGCTACCATCTCGCTCTAAAAGTAGGCTACCCTAACAAAAGCGACAGATTAAAGGCTACTTCCAATGACCCCGGCGGTGATATTATGATCCACGGGAATTGTGTCACCATTGGCTGTATCCCCATTCAGGATGAACCAATAGAGCAACTTTATATCCTTTGTGTGGAAGCTAAAAATAAGGGCTATGGTATTTATACCGATATTTATCCTTTCAAATTCAATGCGCAAAATCAAGGCCTTCAGGAAAATAAAAGCCAATTAACTGTTTTTTGGAATAGTCTTAAGCAGGCTTACAATTTTTTTGAAACAAACAAAAGCCTGGCGAAAATTACAACTGACACCAAAGGAAATTACATCATTAACTAAATAACCATGCAAGGCATTTCTTTAAAATTTTTATTTTTTTCTTTCTGTTTAATTCTATTTTTTGCCTGTGGGAAAAAACAAGAAAAGGAAGTTAAAATTCCGGAAGGAATTGTAAGTGAAGAAACGTTTACACGCGTGTTAACCGATTTTGCATTAGCGGAAAGCGCTGCAAATATGAATATTAAAAATACCGACCTGCAGAAGCTTGATTCTATTTATGCTTTTGATCCGCTCAGAGACAATGGTATTACAAGATCGCAATACGACTCTGCCATATTCTTTTATGTGCGCCACCCCGAAGTGTATAAAAGAATTTACGAAAATGTTTTAGTCGCCTTAAGTGAAATGCAGGCAAAAAGAAATCCGCTTGTTAAGGATACAGTCGTAAAATAGCGAACTTTTCGTATTTACCGCGGCTAAGATAAAATACAAAATCACAGCCGTCGGTTTGCGTTAAGGTGGGGATGTAATCGTAATCGCCGTTTTCATAAAGAATTCTTTTTTCAGTTCTACCGCTCTTCACAGAATAAAGCATCATATTTCCTCCCCACATTCCTACTTTGGCAAAATCATGATACTTAAATTCGTCTGGTTGTTCGCCTATGTTATCTGGACTTTCCGACAAAATAGTTTCGTAATTGCCATTACAAAGTATTCTTGAGCTTAAGCCCACGTTTTTAAAACGTGTTCTTTCTTTATAATAAAATATTTTTCGGGGAATAATCTTTTGTTCAAGAATAACTCCAGTTGCAAGTGCTACCTTTATTAATAAAAGTTCTTTATAAAAATTACCGTCCTTTCGTTCTGAAAGAATATAAAGCTCATCGTTTGAAATAACCCTGTCAAGAAAGCTGAACTCTTTATTCGGCGCGGCTTTAAAATCTGTTCCATCATAAAAAGTAAGTTGTTTTTCTATTTTTTCGTTCAATGTAGCAATGGTATCGTAAATAACCGTAGTGAGTGTCGCATCCCACTTCAGATTCATAAAAAAAACTTTTTCATTTTCCTCTTCTACAAATCCCGAGAAGTGAAAAAAAGCATAAACGTCGCTATTAGTGGCATGAATGTTCACACTATAAAATCTGGCAAAATAGTTCGTCAATAATTCTTTTTTAACTGGCTGGGTAGAATTATATGGGATGCGCGCGAAACATACGGCCTCATGCGAAAATACCGGGACTTGTATCTGCGTGTGATCCACGTATTTTCTTTCGTAATGCCACACTAATGGTTTTGAAAGTATGTAATACAAATCTCCCGCGGGGTTACATTCAAATCCTTGCGAGTACCCAATTGCCTGATTTTCCAGTGGCAGCGTTTTCAACCATATTTTTTCAAGGCGGGCAGGATCATACAATAATACTGTTTTTCTTTCTACATTACTTACATAGCTTGTGATACCGATAACCAGTATTTTATTTTCCCCGGTTATTTTATACTCAAATTTTATATCCTCCGCATTGCCTTTTTCTAATGCTGCCAAAGAAATAAATTCCGTCGCCTTTCCTAAAGTGTCTACCACTTTTAGAAAAACCTCGCGCCGGTTATTTAATATTTTTTCAAAAATAAAATAAACTTTATGCTGGTATTCATACAGAATATAATCCAGGTGTTCGTAATTAAACCAATCCGCGTTAACAATATCAAGCTTCAAAGGAGTAAAGGAGATCATCTCTGCCAAATGTTTACTTCTTCTTTCAAGAGTAAAGTCATGTGCCACTTTATTATAGCGAAGTACATGAAAGTAATTTTCATGCTTATTTATAATAGCAATAGGTACATTCTTTTTGTTTGACTCGAAGACTCGACTGAAACTCAGGGGTTGCGAAAATAAAAAAGCGCAATAATTAACTAATAAGATAATTATTGCGCAACGCATCATGGAGTCTTATTCAACTGTAACGCTTTTTGCCAGGTTGCGTGGCTGATCTACGTTACAACCGCGCATAACTGCAATATGATAAGACAATAACTGGAGTGGGATCACCGAGATTAAGGGTACCAGGAACTCATCCGTTTCCGGAATTTCGATCACATAGTCGGCCATTTCTTTTACTTCTTTATCTCCCGAAGTAACAACAGCCGTTATTTTTCCTTTACGTGCTTTTACTTCCTGGATATTGCTTACTACTTTTTCATAGTTGGCGCCTTTGGTTGCAATTACAAATACCGGCATCTCTTCATCGATCAATGCAATAGGCCCGTGCTTCATTTCTGCAGCCGGATAACCCTCTGCGTGAATGTAAGAGATTTCTTTTAATTTGAGGGCCCCTTCAAGCGCAACCGGAAAAGACACGCCACGACCCAGATACAGGGCGTTGCGACTGTCTTTATATGTGTAAGCTATCTCGCGCAGCTTATCGTTCAGCTTTAATACTTCTTCAATTTTAGATGGAATGGCTTCCATTTCATATAACATTTGTCTGTAACGGCTTTCTGTTAATGTTCCTCTTATTTTGCCCATGTGCAGAGCCATCAGGGTTAAAACAGTTACCTGGGCTGTAAATGCCTTGGTAGAAGCAACGCCTATTTCGGGGCCGGCATGTGTATAACTTCCCCCATGTGTAGCCCGAGCTATTGAAGAGCCTACTACATTACAAATTCCTAAAACGGTAGCGCCTTTTGATTTTGCTAATTCCACCGCCGCAAGTGTATCTGCCGTTTCTCCGCTTTGAGAAATTGCGATCACGATATCATCCTGATAAATAATAGGATTCCGGTACCTGAATTCTGAGGCGTACTCTACTTCCACAGGCACCCTCGCAAACTCTTCAAATAAATATTCTGCTACCAGTCCTGCATGCCATGAAGTTCCGCACGCAATAAAAATAATACGCTTGGCTTTTTCAAATTTCTTTTCGTGTTCCACGATGCCGCCCATTCTTACTTCACCAATATCTGCCTTTAACCTTCCGCGCATACTGTCCAGCACCGAACGTGGTTGCTCGTATATTTCCTTAAGCATGAAGTGATCATACCCGCCTTTTTCTATGGACTCTAACTCTACTGTTAATTCCTGTACGTAAGGCGTGATCTCTTTATCTTTTAAATTACGGATCTTTAATTCCTGACCCCTGCGAATAATGGCTACCTGCTCGTCATCGAGGTAAACAACATTCTTTGTGTATTCAATAATAGGTGAAGCGTCGGAAGCAATAAAAAAATCATCCGTTCCAATGCCGATAACCATGGGGCTTCCCTTTTTTGCAGCTACAATGGTGTCAGGATCGTTTTTATCCAGAACAACCAGGGCGTATGCCCCAATCACCTGCTTTAATGCAGCCTGCACCGCGTGGCCCATCTTAATGCCTTCGTGAGTTTGAATGTCTTCAATTAAATGTATAAGAACTTCTGTGTCTGTTTGCGACTCAAAAGTATGTCCGCGTTTTGTAAGGCGTTCTTTTATAGCTGCGTAATTCTCAATAATCCCATTGTGAATCATCACCAGGTTCCTGCTTTGTGAGTAATGCGGATGTGAGTTAATGTCATTTGGCTCACCATGTGTTGCCCATCGTGTATGGCCAATCCCGATATTACCGCTTGTGTCTTTTTCCTTGGCAAACGCTATCAGTTCACTTACCTTGCCCTTACGCTTATAAACGTTCAGGTCGCCGTCTTTATCTATCATAGCGACCCCTGCGCTATCGTAACCGCGATATTCCAGACGTGACAACCCTTTTATCAGGATCGGGTACGCTTCTCTTTTACCAATGTATGCTACTATTCCGCACATATTCTATAGTTTAGATTTCTGATTCTTATAATTAAAGGTACGTTTTTTAACCGATCATTTGCAAAAAGCTTATCTCTTTACCGGTTAAAAAGCGGTGCTTGCCGCGTGGCAGATCTTTTTTGGTAAGCCCTGCAAAAACAACCCTGTCAAGCTTTAATACATCGTAGCCCAGGTGTTCAAAGATTCTTCTTACGATCCGGTTGCGGCCGCTATGTATTTCAATTCCTACTTCTTTCTTCCCTTCTCCCACAAATGCAAGGTCGTCTGCCTTCACAATTCCATCTTCCAATTCCAAACCATCTGTAATCGCTTTAAAATCCTCAGCTTTCAAACCTTTGTTTAAACTCACCTGGTAAATTTTTTTAACACCGAATTTAGGATGTGTCAACTTGGTAGTCATTTCGCCATCGTTGGTAAACAACAGCAAGCCGGTAGTGTTACGGTCCAAACGTCCAACAGGGTAAATGCGTTCTCTGCAAGCCCCTTTAACCAGCTCCATTACCGTTTTACGCTCCTTCGGATCATCCACTGTGGTAATATAATCTTTGGGTTTATTTAATAACAAATACACTTTTCGTTCTGCTCTTACCGCAGCATCTCCGTAAGTTACCTTATCGGTTGGATTTATTTTTGCTCCCAACTGATCTACAACAGCTCCGTTAACTTTAACCACTCCGCTTAAGATGAGGTTATCAGCATCGCGCCTGGAAGCAATTCCTGCATTTGAAAGGTATTTATTCAGGCGCATTAAACCATCGGTGCCGGTTTGTTTTGCAACAGGTGCTGGTTTTTTAGAGCGTTTTTCTCCAAATTTTTCGCGGGATGTTTGGGGCGTAAATGCTTTTCCTTCTTCAAACTCAACGTGTTTTACACGTTTGGTAAATTCACCCTCTTCTGCTTTTCTTGGCTTGGTTAGCCTTCGTTTACCAGGTTTATCGTTACTGCCTGAACGTGGCGAATCTGCATATTTTCCTGTAGCCTTTTTAAAGCCGGCAAATTTATCGTCTTTGCTTTTGATTACCTTTTTATACGATTTTTTATCGCTCGGATCATCAAAACTTCTTTTCGGTCTTGAATCTTCGTCACGCTTTGGACGGGTTTCATCAAAACTTCTTTTTGGCCTGTCTTCAACGTTACGTTTTGGTTTCTCGTCCGAAGCGCGAAACGACCTGCGCTCTCCTTTATCATCGGCACTTCTGCGCGGTCTTTCAAATTTATCCTCTCCAGATCCACTACCTTCTTTTTTAAAAGGTTTGCGATCATCCGAATCTCTGAAGCTCTTGCGAGGTTTATCTCCGTATTTATCTTTGCTGAAATCCTTATTGAAGGGCTTTTTCTCATCCCGGTCGCCATAACTTCTTTTAGGCTTGTCACCATATCCCGATGATCTTTCAGTGCCGAACTCCTTTTTAAAGGGCTTACGTTCATCCGAACCTGAAAAAGCTCTGCGGGGTTTTTCGCCCGGCTTACTTTCTTTTGTTTCACGGAAGTTTTTATTCTTGGTGAACGAACGTTTTGCTTTATAGTCCTTTTTTTCCTCTCCTGCTCCGGCAGAACTTCTTGCAGGTTTTTTATCTCCTCGTGACCTTGATCTCCCCCTGTCCTCAGAACCGGATTTACTACTGAATTTACTCATATTACAAATTTAATTTACTTAAGCAGCGGATAAAATGCAGCTTCCAAATGTTTTACAGTATGATTGTTATTAAGCTGGATAACCGAAATAATATCAAACCTTGATTCGAACTCAATGTTGTTTTCTATTAAATACTGGTTTGCAGCCGTAATCAAAAAACCCTGCTTTTGTTTGGTAACGGACAGTTCCGGCTCGCCAAAGGTATTATTTTTCCTGGTTTTAACCTCAACAAATACCAATGTTTCGGCTTTTTTGGCAATGATGTCAATTTCGTATTTTTTATACCGCCAGTTCAATTCCAAAACTTCGTAACCTTGCTTTAAAAGGTAGTTCTTTGCTATTATTTCCCCTTCTACGCCCTGTTTTTGAGAATTATTCTTCATTTATTATATCTTACTATTAAAAATACATAAATTAGTAACCTAAACTATTAGCAAAATGAAAAAAATTTTAATAATCGTTACTGTATTTTTTAGCCTGTCAAAATTACTGGCGCAAAATTTTAGTGGCAATATTGAGTTTAAGTATGCAACTCAAAAAGATACGACTTTTAATATTTACATGGTAAAAAACAAAATGGTGCGTTTAGACCAGTATGGTAAGAAAGGCAACGTAGAAGGAAGCTTTCTGTTCGATCTTGCGGGTAATGAGGTTAAATTCTTAAATCCGAAGCGTAAATTGTGGGGCTTGCAAAAAAGCGAAACGCCGCAGGTTATCAGGGGAACCTGTGTTGTAACAAAGGGTGGAACTAAAACAATTTCAGGGATAAAATGTACTGAATATGCCGTCAAAAACACAGAAGAAAACACGGTTATTACCTATTGGATCGCAGAAGGCAAGTATCCTTTTTTCGCACCATTGGTTAAGCTTTGGAACAGGAAAGACAAACAAAGCATTTATTTTGGTCAGATAAAAGGTCTGCCAGAAGGCAGTATGCCATTATCAAGCGAAGAGCATCAATTAACAGACAACAAACTATTAACCAAACTCGAAGTGACCAAATTTGTGAATACGCCTCCGGGTGATGAAAATTTCGCTATCCCACAAGGCTATACAAAATTTGATCAGTAAGCTTTTTTGAAATTAAAAACGAGCCGGGGAATTATCTCCGGCTTTTTTGTTTTATGCCGAATTGAATAGTTTTAATCGTGTTCTTCCTTTTCATTTACCCCGAACACCGCATTTAATATACCGGTGCATACTGAAAGGATCAGGCTGAAAAATAAAGCTGACATAAAGCCATCTACATGAAATCCCTTTACCAGCTTTTCAGCGAAGATGATAATAAAAGCGTTGATGGCCAGGAGAAAAAGCCCAAGTGTAACAACCGTTATAGGGATTGTAAGTACCGTTAATACAGGCTTTACAATAGTGTTTAAAAACGCGAGCACAACTGCTACCATTAAAGCTGATAAATAATCATCAACTGTAACGCCGGGTAAAATTTTAGCGACAAAAAAAACCGCTAAAGCAGAAATAACTATTTTTAAAAGGAAATTGATGGTGTAAATTTAATTTTTTCTTCTGTAACAGAAAGAGTTATCCGAGAAATTTAAAAATAATTTAAATATTCCGATTTTATTAATCTCAAAACCCAGTCAGGGGTTTTATTTAATTTTATGTTTTTTGTTTTTTCTTTTTAGCAGCCGGAAACAAAATATTATTTAAGATCAATCTGTATCCCGGCGAATTAGGATGTAAGGACAGATCTGTTGGCGGCTCCTCTACCCTGTGCTGGTAGTCTTCAGGGTCATGCCCGCTGTAAAACGTCCAGGTGCCTTTACCAAAATCTCCGTGAATGTACCGCGCTTCGTTATAGGCTTTGGTTTCGCCCATAATCAAAACATTCTTTTTAATGTATTGTTTGCTAAATGCTGCTGTTTGTCCCCAGAAACCTTGAATGGTATTGGTATGGTTCTGGCAAAGCATTGTGGGTACCGGATCCCACTTTGCCGAAAATTCGAAAAGTGTAAACAGATCGGTTTTTTGTGTAGGTCCGTATTGGTTTCGGGAACTGTAGGTGTCTATGGTTGAATACTCATACTCGTATGGATTCATACTTAATTTGTAATCTTCGAAAGCAAATCCTTTGCTGTAGTCAAGCCTGCTGTTTGCGTTTTTATCGGCAGGGTCGTGATCGAAAATACTCTCACAAATATCGATGCCTTCCGCTGCCAGCGCTATATCGTAACTATCGGTAGCACTGCACATGGCAAATAAAAAGCCTCCATTGAATACAAAATCTTTAATCCGTTTTGCGGAGTGCAGTTTCATTAACGATACTTTAGAAAAGCCCAATTTTTTTGCCGTAGCTTCGTTATCCCTTACCTCAGCCTGGTACCAGGCCGCTGTATGAAATGCGCCATAAAATTTTCCGTACTGGCCGGTAAAGTCTTCATGATGCAAATGCAGCCAATCATAATCCTTTAACTTCTCAAGGAAAATTTCCTCATCATATATCACATCGTAAGGTATTTCTGCATACTTTAATACCAGTGTTACTGCATCGTCCC
>JAYSYG010000447.1:0-4373 GCA_043716685.1 Sphingobacteriaceae bacterium
CTACAAATGTATAAAATTATTATACACTCTTAATAACATTATTATACCAATTTTTTCGTCCAAGGTTGCTAAAAGAAAGACTTTTGTTTTAATGGCAAAAGTCCACATAGGCAAGAAAATAAAGGAGACTGTAAAAAAGTCTCATTATTCGGTTTCCGAATTTGCCAAACTTATTAATCTCACCCGGGATGGTGCTTACAAGGTTTTTGCCAAGGAAATTATTGATACCGAGCAGCTGAATAAAATAAGCCGGGTATTGAATCACGATTTTTTTAAATACTTCAGCCAGGACCTATCGGCAGTAAAAGAGCCAAAAGATTCTTTTGGTTATGCAAGCAAGGACGATGTGGTTAACATTTTAAATTTGATAGAAAAACTATCAAAAAAGGTAGATGACCTCCAGGTTTTGATCCCCGCAAAAAGGAAGTCTGCACAAAAGCCATATCAGGCAGGAAAACGAAAGGGTAAATAGCCGGTCACGATCACGAAGCCACTGCTCGTTCATTTGCCTTTGTATTTAATAATGTCCAGCGGGCGCCGTTTCCCCTTGTATTGGCTGTACCCTTTTTTCGTATATTTGTGTTTATGAAATCTATGGTTATTACTCCAAGGAGTCAGAGTGAATTTAAGTTTTTGTCCGATTTAATGAAAAAACTAAACATCATGTCAGCAACCATGACGGAGGAAGAAATTGAAGATCTTGGGCTGTCTAAAATGCTTAAAGAAGTTGATAAAACTAAAAAAGTGAGCAGAGAAAGCATTATGAACAAACTGAAGTCATAATGAATGTTGAATTTTTAAGCAAATTTTCAAAAGATTTAGATCGAATAAATATTAAGTCTGTGAAGTCAAATCTTGTCAAGTTAATTAACCAGATTGAATCTTCCGAAAACTTAATTGAAATTCAAAATATTAAAAAACTTTCTGGTCACAAGTCAGCTTACAGATTTAGAATTGCAGATTACCGGGTTGGCTTTTTTTATGAAAATGGAAAAGTCATTTTCGCCAGAATTGCTCACCGTAAAGATATCTATAAATTATTTCCGTAGTCTAAATCAGCGTTTAAAAAGAACTTTTACTGCCTGCATTTTAGGGACGTAACATCTAATGGTTTTCTTTATTATTAAATTAATCCTCATCAGCCAAAAATTCACCCCCTTACCTCTTCTCTTTTGCAATAATTATGTAGGATGCGAAATGATCGCTGTAGCCTCCTGTATAAGAGCCACCGCTATAGGTTCTGAAAGGATAGCCTTTAAAATTTCCATGGTCGGCCTTTAGAAAGTCTTTATTAAAGATCCTTACTTTATAATATTGCCAGGTGCTATAGTTTCCCGAAATCCAGTTTTTATTCAGCAGGATCTGGTCAAACAAATTCCAGCTGTCCTGCCAGGCCAATGTCCCTATACCCTTTTTATAAGGCTTTTCCATGGGATTAAAATATTTATCTTCTTTGGGCAATTGAAAATCGGCGTAGGTGCCAATGTATTTTTTTACCGACTCATTCACAGGATCGTCGTTCAGATCACCCATTATTAAAACTTTTGCTTCCGGATCTGCTTTTGTTACACTGTCTGCAATATGACGAGCAATTTTTGCAGCAGCATTCCTGTTTGCGCGGCTCAACATCTCTCCTCCCCTGCGCGAAGGCCAATGATTAACCAGTATAGTGGCGGGCTCTCCACTCAACAAACCGCTCACCACCAGTATGTCACGCGTCTTATGTGTTGAGTCCGTTACCAAACGCACTCTGTATGCGACTGCCTTTTTTAGTTGAAAATATAAAGGATTGTAGATAAAAGAAGGATCTACACCACGAATATCTGGACCTTCTATATGCACGAACTGGTAGTTCCGCTTTTTAAGATGTGGTGATTTTACAAGATCCTGCAAAACGCTTTTATTCTCAATTTCGCATAATCCCAAAATAGCAAGTCCATCTGGAGTAATATCTGTAGCTATTTTACTAATAACTGTTGCGAGATGGTCAATTTTCGTCCAATAGCGTTCTGAGTTCCATCGGTTTATGCCCTCAGGGGTAAAATCCTCATCATTCTTCCACTTATCATTTAGGGTGTCGTAGAGATTTTCAACGTTCCAAAAACCAATCGCGGAAATATAGTATTCCTTGCTCTTGTCAAGCTCCTGAGCGGATGCAGGTAGAACACAGAAAATATAAAACACTAAACAAATCTTCTTCATGCTTGTGAACGGATATACTCAAACCTACAAAAAGCAAAATTATCTTCATCTAAATTCTTTTTGTTTTCGTCTAAAAGTTTATCGAGCCTTTTTGTCTTTCCTTATTTTTACCCGAACCCCTCACGCATGAAAAAAGAGTTACTCTGTTTTTCCTTTCTACTATTTATTACTACCTCTGTTTCACAGGTAGATTCACTGCGTTTAAAAAACAAACCTCAGCCCGATACAAATACGACTTATTATAACATCCCGATCTTCAGCATGGGTGGAAGTGATGCAGAAGCGGACCTTGGCGAGCAAGATGTTTCTTCCCTGCTTCAGTCAAGCCGCGATCTCTTTACCCAGTTCGCGAGCTTTCAATTTGGCACCGCAGGTTATCGTATGCGAGGCTACGAATCTAAGAACCAACTCGTAATGATAAACGGGGTGAATGTAAACAATCCCGAAACCGGGTATAGTTCCTGGAGCAGTTGGGGCGGTTTAAATGATGTAACACGGTTTACTGAGACCCGGTTTGGAAATGTGGCGAACCGCTATGGGTTTTCGGGTCCGGGAGGATATACTAACATTGATTCAAAAGCATCTTCCTTTAAAAAAGGCACACGCTTTTCTTATGCCAGTGCCAACAGGGTTTTTAGGAATCGTTTTATGATCACACATTCTACAGGATTAATGAAGAATAACTGGGCGCTTACCCTCTCCGCCTCGTCCAGATGGGGAAATGAAGTATACATTCCCGGAACTTACTTTAATGCGAAAGCTTTTTATATTTCGCTTGATAAAAAATTAAACGATACACATTTATTTTCTTTTACAGGCTTTATAGCTCCCATAGAAAAAGGTCTTTCTACTTCTGCTACTTTAGAAACATATAAAATCTCCAACGATCATTATTACAACAGTGCCTGGGGATACCAGAACGGTAAGGTGAGAAATGCAGCGGTAAGCCGAAGCAGCAAACCCATGATTTTGCTCTCGCATGTTTTTTCGCCAGGTCAAAAAAGGCGTGTTGTGACCTCGTTATACTGCATTTTTGGTAAATCGGGTTTAACGGGTATTGGGACAAATAATGCGCCCAATGCAAAGCCCGATTATTATAAATATTTGCCCGGTTATTTTTATGCAAAGGGTGATGAGTACGGAGGAAATGCTGCGAGTAATAATTGGCAAAACGATATAAATACCAGACAAATAAACTGGGATAAACTAATTGCCCTTAACAAGGCTAACTTATATTCTCTTCCCTCGCAATACAACCAGGGTATTAACACGCAAGAAACACGGGCGAGGTATATTCTTCAAAACAACGTGGAGAAAGCGATGAACACAGGATTTAATGTGGTGTATAATGAAAGAAAAGAAAACCTGTTTCTCAGTGCAGGCGCTAACGGATCTATCTATAAAAGCAGGAAATACAACGAAATGGAAGATCTGCTGGGTGCTACTTTTTGGATTGACGTAGACCAGTTTGCACAAAACCTGGGTGTAGATCCGGCAATCCAGCAAAATGACATCAGCAGGCCCGACCGGAAAATATATAAGGGCGATAGATTTGGATATGATTATGTGTTAAACATTAATAGCGCAGAACTCTGGGGCCTTGCAGAGTTTACATTTAAAAAACTGGATGTTTACTGCGGGATGAGTATTTCAGAAAGCAAGATCTGGAGAAATGGTAAAACAGCGAACGGGAAATTTCCTAACAGCAGCAAAGGTGACAGTGATAGGCTCAATTTTTTGAATTATGGTTTTAAAGGTGGTGGAACTTTAAAAATAAACGGAAGAAATTTTATAACCGGCAACCTGAATATTTTATCGAGAGCGCCTGAAGCTGCAAACATTTTTATTGCGCCAAGGGTAAGAAACGATATTGTGGATGATATTAAAAATGAAGAGGTTGTTTCCTCAGATCTCAATTATCTCGTAAAATACCCGGACCTAAAAATCCGCCTAACCTTTTATTCAACACAGATAAATAACCAAACCCGCTTGAGGACTTATTATGACGATTCGTACAACACACTTGTCAACCTTATTATGACAAACGTTAACCAAAAGCACAGAGGATTTGAACTTGGAATTGAAAAAACGATCCGTATTTCACATATTCTACAACTGGTAACGGGGTTTGCGCAATCTTACTATACTAACCAACCCAAACTGCAAGCCTG
>JAYSYG010000448.1:0-4349 GCA_043716685.1 Sphingobacteriaceae bacterium
CTTTTACAGGATATAAAACTATTATATAAGGAATATGACTACAAAACACAGGTTACTCATTAGTTTTTTGTTGTTCGTATCCGTTGCGACTTCACAGAATTTTAAAGGTGTTTATAAGATAGATCAATTATTGGCTCGGGCGGCTAATAAGGACACTTTGTACATTATTAATTTCTGGGCAACTTGGTGCAAGCCTTGCATAGAAGAATTACCGGCCTTTGACAGTCTGACCCTTCTTAAAAGAAACAAGCCGGTTAAAACTATTCTTGTAAATCTTGATTTTAAAGAAGAACTCGAAAAAAAAGTGAAGCCTTTTTTAATAAAACAACATGTTGTTACTGAATGTGTTTTACTCGACGAGGTAAACGGCAATGATTTTATTAATAAGGTTTCCCCTGACTGGAGCGGTGCCATTCCTTCAACTCTTTTTAAGAAAGGGGAAAATAAAAAACTTGTGGAAAAGAAGATGAAACTTGCAGAACTGCTGACACATATAGAGTCTTTTAAATAAGACTAATTGAACATCCATAGACGTAAAATTGCGACTTAGGTCCTATTATCCTAATTTTATTCACCATTTAAATGATTTAAGAGATTAGCTCACTTTAAAAATTCCGATGGCTAATAAAAGAAAATCCCCCCTGAAACACGCAGAAGGGATACTTGGTTAATTTTAACCCAGAACACAACTTGGCTCAAAAGAGCCAACTAACTGAGTGATTATACTCTGTAATTTTAAAAAGGTTTCGTTTTATAAACTTATTTATAGGCTACAGCTATTTTTGCATCACCGCCGGTAAGATTAATTTCTTTAGTGCCATTCTTAACTACGCAGTTAAATTTTGCTGTCAAACGTTTAGTTGGCTGGCCTTTATCATTGGCTGTATACTCTTCAACAGATAGGATCTCAAAATTACTGGAAGCTGGCTGAACAAGACCCTGGGAGGTATAAACAACGCCTTGAGGATCTGTTAATAAAACAATGACTGAAGTATACACGCGGCTATTTTGCACGGGTAAGAAATTTGCAGTAAAATTAGCATCACAAGAAGAACCATTTACTGCATTCAACTGATAAAAAGAGACACAGGATTCGTTCGTATTTTGATCCGTTAAGGTCAACTTAATAAGAGAAGTTGTTCCCGGTACAAACGCTTTATCAGCTACAGTAGCCGTTGTAAAGCTCATATTATCTGCAAATTGCCAAAGGCACTTATACATTGCAGTGCTATTTGTGGGAAGTGAATAGCTGAAATTATATTTAAATTCAGGATAGGCAGACATGTCTCTTGAAGCACGAATTGACGTTTGTAAATTACTTCCGGCTTTAAACACGTTGGTATGCTTCTGGAAACAGTTGCCTAGCCCATCATCATAATTCAGTGTTACAGAATAGGTCTTGCCAACATTACACGTTTTAGAAATAGAATACGGAGTTCCCGTGGTAAGGTTTACACCATCGGTAATTGACCAGGAATAAGATTCTCCATTACCAACATAGGATCTTGCCGGTGTAAAGCTAATCTCCTGGGTTAAGCCGGATGTATTTTGATCGTAAAACAAGTGCTGTCCTTTTCTTAAAGCGCTGTCAGGGTTCATTGCACCGTTTGCCGGGGTAATTTTGTAATCGTTAATTAAAATGGTTACCTGGTAGCCTGCGCCAATTTCCTTCGCAATATTTCCCTTGTAAACATAAACGCCCGGGGAATCGAGGTGGAACCAGGAAGAGTTCATAAAATAATCTTCATTACCTGCCTGCATGTTTAATGGAGTAGCATCCACATAACAATTTAAGTAAAAATGTGGTTCCGTTATTTCCGGCACCGGCAAATCCTTCTGTTTCCGACAGGAAGAAACAAGAAAAAGGAAGATAATGGAATAACCTATAATTTTTTTCATTGTGTGTTATTTATCGAATAAAGTATAGGTAAGGCTTAAGCGCACACCCATTGGTTTTTCTGCTGTTTTTATATTATCTGTGTTTTTAAAAATATCGGTCAGGCCGTAATTAAATTCCAGGTTAAAACCAATACGGTTAGTTAACTGGGTTTTATAATTGGCGCTCAGCATAATGTTTGTCATATTGGTTTGTTTGTAGATACCTTTGGTATGAGAAGTTGAAGAACCTATGCTCTTTTCTTCGTTATCGAGCAGGTAATATTTTTCTATTGTATTTTCTGCGTTTACGAGGTAGGCTGCATTAACACCCAGTCCGATACTATTCCAAGAGTTAATTGCATAATTCAGTTTTAAAGGAATAGCTATATAATATAGTTGGTTGCTGGTTACACGGGTATAAATATTTTTAGATCCGAATCCATATTCCTTTTCAGAGATCAGATAAAAAGGTTGCTTGATGTTAGCAAGATTATATGCCTGAATACCAAGGCTTAAACTTGTTTTTTTACAAATATAACGTCCATAATTAAACCCGAAGAACCAGTTTAAGCCTTGCCCATCCTTACCCTTTTTAGCATCCCAACCAAGCAAGTAATTGCCACCAACCTCAACATTCAAATAATGCTTTTTCGGGGTACTGGTGTTTTTGTAATAATCATCGTCGTACCTTTTTAAATATGTAAAAGGAGTGGATATTAATTCCATTTCGTTCATTTCAAGAGGAAGCCTTGAATTTACCGCGCTCAATTCTTCTGTGGCTGATTTTTCTTCGAAAGTGTTTGTTTGAGTTTCATTTGACTGCACAACAGGAGTTTCGTCGTTTTTAGAAACAGTACTTAAATCAGGAGAGTTTTTTTGTTGAATTCCTGCATTTTCTGTTTCCTTTTCATCAGCCGTTGAGTTAAATCCTGCTACAGGAGGGATTTTGGTTGAAGTTTCATCAGGGCTATCTTCTTTTGTGTCGTCCTTGCCGCTCAAACCTATAGTATTTAAGGCCCGGTTCAGATTTGTTTTTGCAATCGAATTATCTTTTTTAGCAGTTACATTTTTCTTTTCGGAAGAAGTGCTTGCAGTTGACTCGCTAAGACCTGGTGTTTTGAAATTTTTTGAACTTTCAGGTGAAGTCATTCCAGCAGAAGTATTTAATGGAGTGTTAGTAGTTATATTTTCATTAAGAGATTTATCGGAATTAATTTGTTTTATTTCAGAAGTGTTTTGTTCAGTCTTTTCAGCTGGTGCACTGGTTTCAGTTACAACAGCCAATTCTTCACCAGCATTTTTAGTACCCAGCACTGAATAGGTAACAAAACCCGCAGATCCGAGAATCACGAGCAATGCCGCCGGTAAATAAAACCGTTTAAGTCTTAGCAGACCTGCCGCTTTTCTTTCAGCATCCAAAAGTCCGCTCGCCTTATCCCAATTGCTTTGATCAAAGGGATAATGCTCGTCCTCCGCCTTTCGTCTTATTATGTTGTCAAATTCTTCTTCGAAGCTCATCTTTGTTTAGGTTCTGGTTAATACACTGTTTTCTATATACTCTTTTAATTTTTGTCTTGCTGCGTTCATGTGCCATTTGGAAGTTCCTTCACTGATAGTAAGCATCTCGCTTATCTCTTTGTGTGAATAACCGTCTATGGCAAATAAATTAAATACTTTTTTTGTTGCTTCTGGCAGCAGGTTGACCTGTGAGAGAAGCTGGTTATAATTGATGCGGCTCAATGCCTCGTTTACATCTGAAAAATCAGAACTGTCGTAATACTGCTCTACATAGGTCACTTTTTCCCGCTCTCTTTTATTCTTCCTGTATTCGTCAATCAGAGTATTCACCATTACGCGGCGAATCCAGGCTTTAAAAGGAACTTCAGACTTGTAGGCAGTAAGATTCTTTAAGATCTTAAGAAAACCCATATTAAGCGATTCTGAGGCGGTATCCTTGTCCCTGGAATAACGCATACAAATACTCATTAAATAGCTGTAGGTAAGTTTATACAATTCATATTCAGCCTTGCGGTCCTGCTTAATGCACAATGCAATCAGTTGCGGCTGAATAATCATAATTATTAGTTAGTCTTTAAACTTATACGAATAAAGTTACACAAAAGTTGGGTAAATAAATATATCTACCTAACTGAAATTGAGCATTTTAACAAAAAGACTGTTTTGATCTTCCTGTTTAGCTATCGATAACCAAGGCGAGGAGGATGACCTTAGAGGTATTGTTATCCAGTAAATTTTTTTGGGCGCCCGGGCGGGCTGCGCCGGGCTCGCTTCGCTACGGTTTTTTCGCTCGGCCAAAGAGACAGGCCCCGCGAAAAGAACCAAGCCCTTTGCATCCCTGGCGCAGAATCCGGCCATTGAGCTAATTTACTCTTTCAAAAACATCCTCATTTCATTTTCAATTCTTATAAAGTAAACTCCTTTTGGTAATTCAATAACGTTTATTTGCTTTG
>JAYSYG010000449.1:0-4316 GCA_043716685.1 Sphingobacteriaceae bacterium
ATGCAAAAAACCGAGAATCATTATATGCAGGATCAGAATAAGGAAATGCATAAAATAGATGCAGAACTTTATTTTACAATTGATGAAAAAAACAACCACGTTGAGCTTACCGAAAAAGGAATTGACTTTTTAACCGGGAACAGCGATGATCCTAAATTTTTCGTGATCCCGAACGTAGGTGACGAAATTGCCGAGATCGAAAAAAATATTACAGATCCAAAAGAAAAAACAGCGACCAAAGAAATAGTGATGCGCGAATTCAGTATTAAGAGTGAGCGCATTCATACTGTAAACCAATTATTAAAAGCCTATACCGTGTTTGAAAAAGACACGGAGTACGTTATTGATGGCGGCCAGGTAAAAATTGTTGATGAGCAAACCGGCCGTATTATGGAAGGCCGCCGTTACAGCGATGGCCTGCACCAGGCGATTGAAGCGAAGGAAAATGTAAAGATCGAAGCGGCGACACAAACCTATGCAACGGTAACCCTTCAGAATTATTTTCGTATGTATCACAAACTAGCGGGTATGACAGGCACTGCAACTACCGAGGCACAGGAGTTCTGGAGCATCTACAAACTGGACGTGGTAGAAATTCCAACCAACAGGCCTATGACCCGCAAGGATGAGCAGGATCTTGTTTACAAAACAAAACGTGAAAAATACAATGCCGTAATTGAAGAGGTTGTAAAATTAGTTGCAGGGGGAAGACCCGTATTAATTGGCACTACAACTGTTGAGATCTCTGAATTATTGAGCAGGATGTTGAAACTCCGCGGGATTAAACACAATGTATTAAACGCAAAATTACACGCAAAAGAAGCGGACATCGTAGCGGAAGCCGGCAAATCGGGAACCGTTACCATTGCTACCAACATGGCAGGTCGTGGTACCGACATTAAACTGGGACCAGGTGTAAAAGAGGCAGGCGGATTAGCGATCATTGGAACTGAACGTCACGAGAGCCGCCGTGTAGACAGGCAGTTGCGTGGACGTGCAGGTCGCCAGGGTGATCCGGGGAGTTCACAGTTCTTTGCGAGTCTTGAAGATAATTTAATGCGTTTATTCGGAAGCGAGCGAATTGCTTCTTTAATGGACAGGATGGGACTAAAAGAAGGAGAAGTGATCCAGCACAGCATGATCACAAAGAGTATTGAGCGCGCGCAGAAAAAAGTGGAAGAGAATAACTTTGGGATTCGTAAGCGTTTGATCGAGTACGATGACGTGATGAACGCACAGCGTGAAGTAATTTATAAACGTCGCAGGAACGCTTTGTATGGAGATAAGCTGAGCATTGATATCGCCAACATGATCTATGAAGTTGCGTCGACGATCGTGGAAGAATATCATCCTGCTAAAGATTATGAAGCGTTTACTTTAGAATGTATTAAAAATTTCGGGATCGAAAGTCCGTTTACCGAGCAACAATTCAACGGAGGTAAAGAAGACGACCTGACACAGCAATTATTTGATGCGGCTCAGAAACACTATATCGAAAAATCACATCAGATAGCAGAACAGGCTTTCCCCGTGGTGCGCGACGTGTATAAAAACCCAAGCAACACCTTCGAGAACATTGTAACACCGTTTACAGATGGTATCAGGGGTCTGCAGGTAATGGCCAATTTAAAAAAGGCATACGACAGCAAAGGCCGTGAGTTATTTTTAGGATTTGAGAAAGCGGTTGTACTGGCAATGATAGATGATTCGTGGAAAGAACATTTACGTGAACTGGATGATCTAAAACAAGCGGTTCAAAATGCATCTTTAGAACAAAAGGATCCGTTGGTAATATACAAACTGGAGTCCTTTAACTTATTTAAGGACATGATTAACAAAGCAAACAAAGAAGTGATCTCTTTCTTAATGAAAGGCGGATTGCCAAATGAAAATAACAATCAGCCACAAGCACGTTTCACGCAGGATGCTCCTCAGCAGAAAAAAGAAAAACTGGTGGAGACCCGCGATGAAAATGCGATTGAAGAACAAAACGCACAGAAGAAACCAAAACCGCAACCTATCCGTGTAGAAGCAAAGATCGGAAGGAATGATCCTTGTCCTTGCGGTAGTGGGAAGAAGTATAAGAGCTGTCATGGGGTGGGGATTGCTTAGAAACTAAAAATTAATTAAATAAAAAATCCCGCGAGGTTTTCTCGTGGGATTTTTTGTTTAGAAACATTTACGTCGAATTCAACTAAGATGTTCCTAACCTGTTTTTGGGCTTTAGTTATTGTGATTAAAGCTTGTTTTTTTATAGCTATACAGCAGAATGCTACCTTGATAATACAAGTTTTTTGCGGGTTATTTTGTAATCGCCGTTTTGTATTTCGATAAGGTATACTCCATCCGTCAGAAAGGAAATGTCTACGCTGTTATTTGCGGTTGTAGTGTTTTGTGCATACACTTTTTTCCCTGTTACATCCATTATTTGAACGAAGACGGTTTCATTTTAATAGAGGTTTTAACTGTAATTTTGCCGGATGTAGGATTAGGAAAAATGTCAACTTTCCAATCACTATCAATTTTCTCAATTGACATAATACCCGTTGTTTCTTTATTACAGATAACGTGTTACAAATAATGTGATTTTAAATGAATTTACGCAAACTCACTGGTATTTAAATTCTTTAAGCCTGAAATTAGAATGTTATAAATTAAATTACCAGCCGTTGGTTGGGTTTTTGAAACAGTAAATCTTTTTTCTCCGGAATAAATGTCAGCTCAGTTTTAGAGGTTTTTTGCGCATAAAACAGGAAGGTAAGGGAACGATTTCCTATTTCAGCCGCCGGTATTGCTTACTTACCTGTAAATCATCTGTTTACATAAACGGATTTTTTGCTATTTTTGATACTCTTTTTATTATGACAAAAATTAAATTCGGTACAGATGGTTGGAGGGCAATTATAGCCCTGGACTTTACAGTGGATAACGTGGCGCGCGTTACAGAAGCGACAGCAAAATGGATGTTAAAACAAGAAAAGAACCCCACTGTGGTTCTCGGACATGATTGCCGTTTTGCCGGAGAATTGTTTGCAGAAACGAGTGCGAAGGTGTTTATTGCCGCAGGTATTAAAGTGTTTTTGGCTAAAGATTTTATCAGTACGCCTATGATCTCCCTTGGCGCTGTAAAATTAAAAACGACTTTGGGTATTATTATTACGGCGAGTCACAACCCTCCTTCTTACAACGGATATAAAATAAAAGGGTCGTACGGTGGTCCGCTTGGCCCAGAACTGGTGCAGGAGATAGAGGACATTATTCCTGAAAAGGCCAGTTACGATTGGAAGGAAATTGATCTTAAAGTTGCGCAGAAAGACGGGATGCTGGAGATCGCTCACCTGGAAGATATGTACATCAGGCATGTGGAAGAAAATTTTGACCTGATTGCTATTAAAAATTCAAAGCTGAATCTTGCTTATGATGCTATGTATGGCTCAGGGCAAAGGGTTATGCAACGCTTGTTCCCCGAGATCCATAAATTACATTGCGATAATAACCCAGGGTTTCATGGGCAGGCACCTGAGCCCATTCATAAAAACTTAATTGAATTCAGCGACTTTATTAAAGCAAAAGGAAATATTTCCTGCGGTCTTGCTACGGATGGGGATGCGGACCGCATAGGTCTGTATAACATGAAAGGAAATTTTGTGGACTCGCATCACATTATTTTATTGTTGATTCATTACCTTGTAAAATATAAAAATCAAAAAGGAAAAGTGGCTGTTGCATTTAGTACAACGGTTAAAATAAAAAACATGTGCGAGCATTATGGCTTGCCGCTTAACGTGGTGAAGATCGGCTTTAAGTACATCTGCAGCATTATGGTGAATGAAGATGTATTGGTTGGCGGGGAAGAAAGTGGGGGCATTGCTATTAAGGGACATATTCCTGAACGCGATGGTATCTGGATGGGACTTACCATCTGGGAGTTTATGGCAAAAACCGGCAAGAGTCTGGAAGAGTTGATAGAAGAAGTTTATGCGATAACAGGAACTTTTTGTTTTGAGCGGAACGACCTTCACATTAACGAGGAGATTAAAAATGAGGTTCTGCAAAACTGCAAAAGTGGGGCTTATAAAGAATTCGGAAAATATAAAGTAAGCCGTGTGGATGACCTTGACGGGTATAAATTCTTTTTTGACGAGAATACCTGGATGATGATCCGCGCAAGTGGTACGGAGCCTGTGCTGCGTGTGTATGCAGAGGCGGCTACCAGTGAAATTGCGAATGATATTTTAGCGAGTACTAAAAAGGTACTGTTGGGGAAATAAACCCCTTCCTTAAAAACTCTGCCAGCATTATGTTTAAAATACTGC
>JAYSYG010000450.1:0-4302 GCA_043716685.1 Sphingobacteriaceae bacterium
AAAATTGAATAATAGATACAGAATTGTAACGCCTATGCCGCCGCCTGCTATAAAGCCACCGGTGGACATACCACGACGGTCATCAATATTATTGCTTTCACGTCTTCCGAGCCATTTCATAATTAATTCAGTTTAATTTCAGTTTAAAATGCAATTTAAATACCACGGAATTATTAAAGAGATATATTCATTAAAATCTTACTAAATTTGACCTTTACTTACAAGAATTATGGCACGGTTACGCATCAAAGACATTTTAAAGACAACCCCCACTGAGGAAACGATTACGGTTAAGGGATGGGTACGCACCTTCAGGAACAATTCCTTCATCGCGTTGAACGATGGCTCTACCAATAATAATTTACAGGTTGTAGTTGATTTTACAAATACTCCTGAAGAAATTTTAAAACGTATTACAACGGGTGCCGCGGTGAGTGCTACCGGAATCTTAATAGCTTCCCTGGGAAAGGGACAAAGCGTAGAATTAAAAGCGACTGCTGTAGAAATAATAGGAGACAGTGATGCTGAAAAATACCCACTTCAACCTAAAAAACACAGTCTTGAATTTTTGCGGGAGATCGCTCATTTGCGTTTTCGCACTAACACCTTTGGCGCTGTGTTCCGTGTAAGAAACAGCCTGGCATTTGCGATCCACAAATTTTTTAATGAGAAAGGATTTGTTTACATGCACACGCCTATTATTACTTCCAGTGATGCAGAAGGGGCAGGAGAGATGTTCCGTGTAACGAATTTTGATATGGCTAATCCTCCAAAAGACGAGCAGGGAATTATTGATTATAAGCAGGATTTTTTCGGAAAATCTACCAACCTTACTGTTTCCGGTCAATTGGAAGGTGAGTTGGCTGCAATGGCTTTTAGTGATATTTATACATTCGGCCCTACATTTCGTGCCGAGAATAGCAATACAGCGCGGCACTTAGCTGAATTCTGGATGATAGAGCCGGAAATGGCTTTTAGTGATCTGAATGATAATATGAATCTTGCGGAAGAAATGCTACAGTATGTTATTAAGTACGCTTTAGACAATAACATAGAAGATATACAGTTCCTGAGCCAGCGTTTTGAAGAGGAAGAAAAACAAAAGCCTCAGAACGAGCGCAGCGAACTGACCTTGTTAAATAAACTTCAATTTTGCCTGGAGAATAATTTTGAGCGTGTTACGTATACACAAGCCATTGAGATCCTGCGCGAAAGTAATCACAACAAAAAAAAGAAATTTCAATATTTGGTGGATAAATGGGGTGTTGATCTTCAAAGTGAACACGAACGCTATCTGGTAGAAAAGCACTTTAAAAAACCGGTGATCTTAACGGATTATCCGAAAGAGATCAAATCCTTTTATATGCGTCAGAACGACGATGGGAAAACTGTTGCTGCAATGGATATTTTATTTCCTGGTATTGGTGAGATTGTTGGCGGAAGCCAGCGCGAAGAGCGTCTCGATAAACTGGAAGCACGCATGGGAGAGATTGGAATTCCAACTGAAGAGCTTTCGTGGTATCTCGATACCCGCAGATTCGGTTCTTGTCCGCACGCCGGATTTGGATTAGGATTTGAGCGTTTGGTATTATTTGTAACAGGCATGACCAATATCCGCGACGTGATCCCTTTTCCAAGAACACCGAAGAATTGCGAGTTTTAAATGCTTAAACCACTAAGGCACTGAGAACACGAGACACACTAAGCCTGAGGTTGGATAGTTGATTTTAGTTACGTAAAGACTCTTAGTACAACTTAGTATGCTCAGTGTCTTAGTGGGAATCATCCGGAATCATTGGCACAACTTTTGAATTTTTTAGTTCTAAAAAGGAAATGAAAAATTTTATCTCTCTCTGTATAATTGCGCTTGTTTTTTTATGCAGTTGTAAAAGCAATTCGTTTATGACCCAACGCTATACAAGGCTTGGGCATTCTCACAACACACATTCAAATTTAGAGTCACACGCCGTTGCAATTAAAAAGCACCACACTACGCCAAAAAAGCAAGAGATAGTTGCCATTGTACCCGAAAAGGTCGGTACTACGGAGATTTCAATGCAGGCCTCACAAGAATCGGTAAAAAACAACACGAAAGAAGTCCGGTCATCCGCGTCACCAAAAAGGATCATCGATCCACTGCTTAGTGTGGGAAATACTGCAGTATCAATGATTAAGGCGGAAGTTAAAAAATCGGATGAGAGAAGCATAAGCACTAAAAAAACGTTTAAGGAAAAGGCGCATCGTGTAGCGGGATTTCTTAATACTGTTTTTAAAATAGTATTGTTTGCAGTGATTCTGGCAATTCTGGTAGCCATTATCATTATAATTATTCTTACTTAACCGGGAAATTATTTCCTCATCGTGTGCTTTTGTAGAAATTTATGAATTTGGTTGGCATAAAATTAACCAGTATATATTAAATGTCAACCTATGAAAAATTCAGTTTTAATCTCTTCAATACTAGCAGGCGGTCTTTTTTTTAATTCCTGTACAACCCAAATGTATGTTTCAAACGCTGTTAATGCACCTTTATTAAAAGAGAAAGGAGAAGTGCAGGTTGCAGTGACCAAGAATGACCTACAGGCTGCTGTAGCTGTGGGAAGAAATATGGGAATTATGGCAAATGGATATTATCAAAACTATACCGGAGATAATAGTTATCAGCATAACGGCGCGCTTGGAGAGGCCGGATTGGGCTATTTTACACCTATTTCACATAATTTTATATTTGAAACTTACGTAGGAGCGGGCGCGGGAAAAATTCACAAACAAGAAATGTTTACCGATCAGAATGATAATTCTTACATGGCGAGTTTTAATGCCAACGCAGCTAAATTATTTGTTCAACCAGACATTGGGTACAAATCAAAGTTTTTTGATTTTGTTGTCAGTTCACGTTTTTCGTTTGTAAAATATAATAGCTTTTCACAAACGAATTATACCCAACAACAACTGGCGGATGATCACCTGGATAATAATAATTTAACCGGCCCTTTGTTTATGTTCGCTGAACCGGCTCTGACATTAAGAGGAGGATATAAATTTATAAAACTTCAATTTCAGTATGGATTGACGGTAAACATGACCTCTAACCAGATCAAACACGCAACTAATTTTTCTTCACTTGGTCTGATCATAAATATTGCAAAATGGTACAACGATTAAAACTCTTTCACTAAGCTGTTCTCAACAACAAATATGCGATGAGCAATTTGTTTTTGATTCAGCAGCTCATTCATCCTGTCGGCATGTGTATCGGTAATAAACACCTGGCCAAATTTATCACTGCTCACCATTTCTAATAGTTTAGTGAAGCGCACCTCGTCCAATTTATCATATACATCATCTAAAAGTAAAAGAGGTTTTGTATTCTTTTGGTCTTTTATAAATTCAAATTGTGCCAATTTTAGTGCAAGTAAAAAAGACTTTTGCTGACCTTGTGATGCGTATTTTTTAAGACTGAAAGTGTCGAGCGTGAATTCAAGATCGTCTTTATGCGGCCCAACGGTTGTGTAATGAACCGCTCTATCCCTTGCCAGTGAAGTGAGAAGTGCTGTTCTAAAATCTTTTTCACCGAGGCTGTTTTCGTAATGTAAGGCAACGTCTTCTTTGCTATCACTAATAAATTTATAGTAGGTGTTAAAAAGTGGTATAAACTGGCGCAGAAATTCCTGTCGGATCTCCAGGATAGTTTTTCCGTAAATAATGAGTTGTTCGTCCCAAATCTCAAGCGTTTCAGAATCAACACTGCGGCTTTCGAAAAAATGTTTGAGCAGTGCGTTGCGTTGTTTTAAGACTTGGTTGTAGGAGATCAACTTATCCAAATACACTTTATCGTATTGTGAGATAATTCCATCCAAAAACTTCCTGCGTACTTCGCTGCTTCCATTAATAAGGTCTGAATCGCCGGGAGAGATCATTACGAGCGGAAACTGGCCGATATGTTCGCTGAGCCGGTCATATTCCTTTTTATTCTTTTTAAAGATTTTCTTTTGGTTGCGCTTAATGCCGCAATACACTTCGCTTACCTCACCGGTTTTTTCGAAATGTCCCTGGATTACAAAGAACCCTTCGTTGTGCCGGATGTTCTGGCTATCGATCGTATTAAAAAAGCTCTTGCAAAAGGATAGATAGTAGATTGCATCCAGCAAATTAGTCTTCCCCATGCCATTATTCCCTACAAAACAGTTGATCTTTTCAGAGAATTTAGCCTCAAATTCGGAGTAATTCTTGAAGTTTATAAGGGATAATTGCTTTAAAAACATGATTTCCTACAAAAATACGCTTATTTTTAACCCTTTA
>JAYSYG010000046.1:0-7607 GCA_043716685.1 Sphingobacteriaceae bacterium
GATGGAATATTTCTGAACGCGAAAGCTCCGTATTCATTGGTAGTGGCTTCTTCCACCACGTCACCAAAATCGTTCACAAGTTTTAGTTTTGCATTTGCAAGGGGGCTTCCCCCGTCTCCGACCCGAATTGTTCCTGCAAACACCAGATCATCTTCGGTATACAGGTCAGGTAAAGCATTTGGGTCAACAGGCAAATTCCTGAACACAAAACGACTATCCTTGTATTTAGCAGTTACACGGTGAATAACACTGTCTTTTTCTGACAGGTAAAAACGGGCTTTGTTTACCAACTCCGGATCTTCTTCCATTACGGCTGCCATAAATTTCTTATCACCATCAAGATTTTTGAAAGCGAAATAACCTTTGGCATCGGTGTACATACTGTCCACTACATTTCCCAATTCATCGAGTAGTAATACCTTTTTGCCTTTTGCGTAATCTTTGCTATTTTCAGTAAGTAAAACGGTACCTTCAACAATAGCCGATTTGCTTTTAAATCTATAGAGGTAAATATCGTCATGTCCTTTTCCACCGGCGCGGTTCGAGGAAAAATAACCAACACTGTCGTTCAGGAAAGTAATTCCAAAATCATCTGTGCTGCTGTTCAGGTCTAATCCTTCGTTGCGGTTTAAGATCCATTTTGTATTTATAAGTTTTGCGGAGTATATATCCAATCCGCCAAAACCAGGCAAACCGTTGGAAGCGAAAAATAAAACGCCATCTTTACGAATGCTTGGAAACATTTCATCACCGGAAGTATTAATGTCGGGACCAAGATTAATCGGGGCTCCCCAGGTCTCGCCTTCCCTCTTGCTCATATAAAGATCTTTTCCGCCATAACCCCCTGCCATATCGCTGGTGAAATAAAGCGTGGTATTATCAGCGCTGATGCTCGGATGCGCAATGGAATAATCGTTGCTGTTAAGTGCAATTGGCTTAATATTGGTCCATGATTTTCCTTTTGCTATTGCCGAGAATATTTTCGAACGGTTCACATATCCTTTTTTCTCAATATAATCTGCACGGGTAAAATAAAGAATTTGCCCGTCAGAACTTAAACAACCCGGACCATCGTGGTAAAATGAATTTATTTTTTTAGAGAATGTTTTTGATTTTTGCACATCCGCGCCATTTAATTCTGAAACATACATATTCATAAACGGCTGCCCGCTGTAATCATCCACCGAATAGTTCACAAAATCAAACTGCTCCTTTTCGGCAATAAACATCAGTTTGTTGTTAATCACAAAAGGAGAGAATTCAGATTTTTCGGTATTAATGGCTTCGATATTCTTCACAGAATATTCGATAGGACGCGATAAATAATACTTGATCTCTCTGCAGAATTTTAATGCATTTTTCGCGGTTTCATCATTCGGACTTTGTTTGACGTAGTTGGCATATTGCTCTGCTGCCTCTTCGTATTTATTCTCCGCTTTTAAGATCTGCGCATAATTAAAAACAACCTCTTTCGGCTGTTCGGGATTCAATTCGAGCAACTTTTTATAAGAGTCTTCCGCTTTGGAATACTGATTGGTTAACTTGTAAAGATTAGCCAGCTTAACCAAAGCTTCCTGTTGTTTGGAAGTATTCTTAGACCTTGTTTCCTTTTTGTAACAAGGTATGGCTTTTATATACTCTCCATTGTCATAATATTTATCCCCCTTGGCCATTTGGGCAAAAGAAGGACTTATGACACATAAGATAAAAGCTAACAGGTATATGTATGTGTGTCGCATATTCATTATAAAAATCTTGGGTTAATCATTTTTGCTTTAGTGCCGGCGAAATCGAAACCTACCATAACTTCAAAACTGGAACCCAATTTACTGGCATTTCCTAATCCTGTATCATAAGCCAAACCTACTCTTAATTTGTCGGTTGCATAAAACTGCATCAGGGCACCGGGGCCATACTCACTTCTATAAAAGGCACCAAGCCACATACGTTTGAATAAAAAGAAATTCATGTTAATGTCGAATCCGAGTTCATCTTTAACCTGTTTTATTAAAACAGTTGGGGCAAACACCACATCTTTATTCAATACAAAAGAATTTCCTATGGTGAAAAACAAATGGGTGCGCACCTTATAACTGAATTTGCCGGAATTGGCAATAGATGCCTCGTAACTATATACACTTGGATTGTTTATGTGCGAGGCGCTAAGACCCACAAAAAAAGTGTGTGATCTTAAAAAGAGCCCGCTGTTAATATCGAGCGTTCCTTTTGTTAGATTTTGTAATAACTCCGGTGGCGCTTCGTCTTTTTGAAAAGAAATCTTGCTAAAATCGAACTGGTAGCGGTTATACCCGGCGTTAATACCAAAAGAGAGTTTAAATTTTTGGTTAAGTTTAAGGATATACGCAAAATTACCGTAAAAGCCGGTAGTGCTTCTTGGCCCAATTTCATCCCTGATAATGGTAAAACCGATTCCTATATTCTTGTTCATAATAGGAGCGTGTACACTCAGGCAAGTGGTTTTGGGAGCGCCCGGGAAACTTACCCACTGGTCGCGTCTTAACGCTACAATTGCCAGTGCATCCCTTGCTCCTGCGTAGGCAGGATTAATGATCATCTGGTTAAACTGGTAGAGGCTGTACTGTGGATCCTGTTGTGCTTCTATTCCCTGGGACAGGAGCAACATGCTTATAACAATAACGCGTATTCTTTTCATTTTTTTAGTTTTTAATTAATTCAACCCACCCTTTGATTTGTTTACTTCCGTCTCCCAGATCCAGCACGTAAAAATAAGTACTTGGCAGCAGATTATCCAACTTATCTTTTGTTGGCCACGGATTAGTTACATTATTATATCCTTTAATGTCAGCCACCTGGTGTCCCCAGCGGTTAAAGATCACTAAATGGTTTTTCGGAAATTCTTCAATATTTTCGATCGTGAATACATCATTGTTCCCGTCGCCATTTGTGGTGATGCCGTTAAATATCTTGATCTTACACAGTTCATTGGTGCCGGTAATCGGTATTATCTGGCGTATAGTATCCATTTTTACAGTGCCAACCGTATTGGTGTAGGTAATCATCACACTTACCGTGTATGTTTGCGCCATTAAGTTGAGTAATGAATCGCATTTTGTGGTACACGTACTCGTTGGTGTCCAACTGTAGGTAACCTGGTAATTTACGGCTTGTGGTGCTTTTGTGATCTTTAGATAGATCTCACCATCATTTTTATCAAGACAGGTTACGTTTTTTATTTGTGGAACCACTGAAAAGCCACCGATGGTGACTACTTCCGGCTGAATAAATCCCTGAGTGATCATCATACCGCTTCCCGGGAGGGTCGCCGTAAAAGGCTCTCCAACGTTGTCGGTAATATAGATGCCTGTTGTGCCCAGCTGACGGTGATCTCCGGCTGAATTTATCACCTGCGGGCTTATGGTAGGGGTTTGGGCCCATAACTTACCGCTGACTATGATAATGGCTATTAAAAATCTCTTTTTCATTTTATTCCTATATTAAGTAACACTTTATTTTATTTAGTTTATTTTTTACTTCGTTATCAATCTTTATAATCCAAGCTAACGCCATACAAACGCAGTGGGTCGGTCGATGTATCAGCACCGGCACCACCGTTTCTTCTCACGCTAAAATGTATTGATTTGTTGGTTGAACTTGAGCTAATCACAAAGGTATATTCCATTAAACCTTCAGATGTTGCACTTGGCGATATTACAAAATTATTAAGGGATGTTCCAGTCACAGCATTTTGATTCAGGCTTGTGACAGTAAATAAGCTTTGCATGTCAAAGTTTCCACTTGTACTGGGTGACCCATATAGAATTCTTACTGTGTAAGAACTTACTGTATTCCAATCGGACGGTATGGGTATATTGAATTGAATCTGGGTTGTAGTTCCATCTGGAAATATAACCGCCGGCCTTTGTCCGCCACCGACAACTGAATTAGTAGCAGGAACTACATTATGTGCAGACGTCATATTCATAGCGCCAATTTCCATAACAACGGAACGTACCCTAGAAGAAGCACTTGCTGTCTGCCATGTAGCATTACCAATCGCATCAGAAGTAAGCACTTTACCCGCCGCTTGATTTCCATCCACCAGTCGCGTTGTACCGGTAACATGGAGATTGGCTGTTGGACCGGCCGTATTGATACCAACATTGCCTAAGGTGCTTACATTCACCGCAGCGGGAGAATAGTTGTTGCCTAGCGCGATAAAAAAATTACTAGTGCTGCCTATACCCATATCGTAAATTTGATTTGTGTTGGAATTATTTAAGCGGATCATACGTCCGTAAGTGTTTGTTCCAAAGGTCTGGCCGCTTGTTACAAGATCAATCCAAAGTGGCATAGAGCCGCCAATCTGATCACGTGAATTGCTAAGATGGATCCCATCACGCGTAGTAAGAGAGTTGGCATCTACCGAAAGCGCCGCTGTTGGTGTTGTTGTATTAATACCTACCATATCGTTTGCGAAGTCTCCAAAAATTAGCGGAGTACCGCTCGCGTTAGCGATATAAAGTTTATTGGAGCCGGTTTCAAAGTAGCCGGCGGCGTTACCTAGAAATACGTTTGAGCTGCCTTGAGATGAAAATCCTGATTGATAGCCTATGCTTACGTTATTGGAACCAATTGTGCTGGTACTCAACGCATCCTTACCAATAGCTATGTTCTGCCCCCCAGTTGTATTTGCGCGAAGAGCATTCAATCCTACGCCTGCGTTAAAGATCCCTGATGAGTTAAACAGCAAGGCATCGGTGCCAAGTGCCGCGTTTCCGTTACCGCTGGTATTGTTGACTAATGCCCTGTAACCAACAGCAGCATTCATAATCCCAGTTGTGTTTGCAGCAAGTGCAGTATGACCAAAGCCTGCATTCAAGCTGCCGGTAGTAAGGCTTGAACCACTCTGGTAACCAAAAAATGCGTTAGACACAGACGGATCGATCGCGCCGGAAGCCACGTTATTTACTCTAAACTTAAGCGCAACGTTGTCTGTAGTACCAATAAAATTAGTTAAGGTACTTGTTCCCGCGTTACCTGTTATCCCCCAACCCGCTGCGGTTTGCCAGCTTGCATTACCTAATGCATCAGAAGTTAACACCTTGCCAGATCCTTGAGTACCATCTGCAATTTTAACTGTACCTGTAACATCTAAGGTTGCAGTAGGTGCGGCGTTGTTAACGCCAATGCGTCCGTTACCCTGAACGCGAAGAAGCTCCTGGCTGGATGTTGAATTAATTCCTGAATAAAAAATATGATTTGCAACGGAAGCGTCTACCTGATAACGTAGTGTATTAATGCTGGTTCCAAAACCGTAAACCTGGTTATCGTTGTTCGCGCCTTCCCACAAAACTATTTTGCGGCCACTGATGCTTTGATTAAACTGTAATGGCGCATTGGCAGTTGTGGTGCCAATACCTAAATTGTTTGTAGAGAAATCACCATACAGGAGTGGCGTTGCCGTAGTAGATGTATTGGCAAGATAAAATTTGTTAGACCCGGTTTCATTATACCCGGCATTAAACCCTATAAAAACATTCCCGCTTCCTGTAAAATTGCTGTAACCCGCCAGGTTGCCAAGAGACACATTGTTTGCACCTGTTGTATTCCCGTTCAACGCGTCGCGACCCAGGGCTAAGTTATTATCACCACTGGTATGATTTAAAAGGGCACCAATACCAATACCCACGTTGTAAGAACCAGTTAAGTTCTGATAGAGCGCATCTTTGCCTAAAGCAGTATTATCGGTACCCGACGTATTGGATGTTAAAGCACTTGCACCAATACCGGTGTTAGATCCACCGTTGCTGTTTTTTAATGCCTGGTAACCAAACGCACTGTTTCTGTTTGATGTTGTCAAAGACTTGAGGGCCTCCTGCCCAAAGCCTGCATTTAAAGACCCCGTGGTAGTTGCAAGCCCACTCTGAAAACCAAAATAGGCATTATTTAATACCTGATCAATGGCCCCGGAATTTTGATTAAACACCCTGAAACGCAAGGCCACGTTATCTGCAGTTCCAATAAAATTAGTGAGGGTGCTGGTACCTGTATTCCCCAATAGCGACCATGCACCGTTGGCAGGTGGAATATTGATGTTAAAGCTGTTTGTTCCTATCACTGAAATCGATGGTCCTGCTGCCGCAGTGCCGCTTAAGGCTATTGATGTATTTGCTATGGTTGGCGTGTTAACCGAAAAACTGGGATAACTCCCTGAAATTATAGTTTGACCGACGTTTGTAAACGTAGGTGTTTGTACCCCAACAGTATAATTTGGACCTGTAGAAACTGTTGCTATACCTGTTGCCGCCGCTGCTAACGTTGGAGGAGCTATTACGGTTGGCGTATTGACGGAAAAATTCGGGTAAGTGCCGGTGATTATATTCTGGCTGACATTTGTAAAAGTGGGTGTCTGCACCCCTACCGTATAATTTGGACCTGTAGAAACCGTTGCGATACCCGCTGCGGCTGCAACCACAGTTGGAGCTGCTGCTACAGTAGGTGTTGCAATAGTAAAGTTAGGGTATGTTCCGGTTATTAAGGTTTGACCGGTGTTATTAAAAGTTACTGTTTGATTAGGTGCTGTATTAACAATAGATCCGGATGCAATGGAAATACCTGCACCGCTGGTGTAACTTGGAGCCGTTGGTGTGGCAAGTGTAAAGCTTGGATAAGTTCCTGTAATGGTAACGTTGCCGCCATTAGAAAGAACTACCGTTTGATTGGGCGCTGTATTCGTTATAACAGACCCCGAAGTGACACTAATGCCAGTACCATTTGTATACGTTGTACCGGCAGAAGAATTGATCGTAAAGTTTGGGTACGCACCGGTAATAGTGGCAGGGCCCGCATTGGTAAAGGTTGGCGCCGGTACATTAATATTGAATGAACTGCCGGTACTTGCAACAGAAGCTCCCGCAGCAGCCGTGGTTGTTACCGCAACAGTAGGTGTAATGTTTGGTGAGGTGTTTGCAATCACTGAACCTGCTGTAATACTAATTCCTGTTCCGTTTGTGTAGGTTGCGCCGGCAGCAGAGTTGATCGTAAAGTTTGGATAAGCCCCGGTAATGGTGGCAGGGCCCGCATTGGTAAACGTTGGCGCAGGTATATTAATATTAAAGGTATTGGTGCCGGCTGAAGTCACCGTACCCAAACCCGAGACCGTTATACTGGTAGCTGGCACAACCGCAAGTGTTGGTGAGAGTGCATACGTGCTGCTACCGATCGTTAAAATATTATTTGTGTAAGAAGAAGGAACAGAACTTGCATGCAGGGCATACGGCGCACTCACGAGTTGTTGTGTACCCAGCAACGTAAAATTAGTCCCTCCGGTAACATCCATACTTACCTGAAGAAATATAGAGTTTCCCTGCCAGTTAATGACACTTAAATTGGAAGCGCTGCCGATTTGTGTGGAGAATAAACCCAACTGATTTGTTTGCACCGTTTGTGTTTCACTGGCAACACTACTTCCCGAACTTCCGCCCTGACGTAAATCAAATTTAATCCTGATTTGTTGATTAATAATGGGTGTACCATCTGCTAAACGTGCCGCCCCCTGGTAATTTATTAAAGAAGGAGATTGTGCAAAAAAAGCCAATGCTAAAAATTGCAATGACAGAAGCAGG